>CAXUIQ010000058.1:3429-12488 GCA_964250815.1 uncultured Acetobacteraceae bacterium | reverse complement strand
GCCTTGCATCGCCGGGTTCGCGGCTGCGGCCGGGCTGCCCTGGCCGGATTTGCGTCCGATGCGCGATGCGGCGGAGGCCCATGCCGTCCGTTGCGGGGCCGTCGTGCTGGGCGGGCGCAACCGGCTGCCCAACACCGCCTGCCTGGCGCTGCCCGGCGTGCGGGCAGACACCCAGGTGATCGCGCTGGACCTCGCGGGCGTCGCCGTGTCCGCCGGGGCCGCGTGCAGCAGCGGCAAGGTTGCGCGCAGCCATGTGCTGGACGCGATGGGAGCCGGGGCGCTGGCCGGCGAGGCGATCCGCGCCAGCCTGCCGTGGAACGCCGCCTGGGATGACGTGCAGGCATTCCAGCACGCCTACGGCGCCATGGCCGCACGGCTGGCGAAACGGGCCGCCTAGCGCCATATCGGCGCCATGCGCCCGAACCGCCCTGTTTACCTCGACAACCAGGCCACCACGCCCTGCGACCCGCGGGTGCTGGCGGCCATGCTGCCGTGGTTCACCGAACGTTTCGGCAACCCGCACAGCGCCGAGCACCGGATGGGCCAGGACGCGGAAGCCGCGGTCGAGGCGGCGCGGGCCGAGGTCGCGGCGCTGATCGGCGCGGAGCCGCGGGAGATCGTGCTGACCTCCGGCGCCACGGAAGCGAACAACATCGCCATCAAGGGCGCCGCCCGGCACGCAAGGCGCATGGGCGACCCGCGCCGCCGGGTCGTCACGGTGGCAACCGAGCATAAATGCGTGCTGGAAAGCGTGGCCGACACGGCAGAGGACGGGTTCGAGCCGGTCGTGCTGCCGGTCGAGCCGGACGGCCGCCTGGACCCCGACACCCTGCGGGCCGCCTTGGCCGACCCGACCTTGCTGGTCAGCGTCATGGCCGTGAACAACGAGACCGGCGTGATCCAGGACATCCCGGCGCTGGCGGCGACCGCGCGGCAGGCCGGGGCGCTGTTCCACACCGACGCGGCGCAGGCGGTCGGGAAGATTGCTGTCGATGTGCAAGGCATCGACCTGCTGAGCCTCAGCGGCCACAAGCTGTACGGCCCGAAGGGCGTCGGCGCGCTGTATGTGCGGCGCCGCCCGCGGGTGCGGCTGGCGCCGCTGTTCTCCGGCGGCGGGCAGGAGCGCGGGCTGCGGTCCGGGACCTTGCCTACGCCGCTGGTGGTCGGCTTGGGCGAGGCCTGCCGCTTGGCCCGCCTCGAAATGGAAGAGGAGGCGGCGCGCTTGGCCGGGCTGCGCGACCGCTTGCTGGCCGGGCTGCGGCGGCATATGCCGGAACTCTCGGTGAACGGGTCGCTGCGGCACCGCATCCCCGGCAACCTCAACGTCACGTTTCCCGTGCCGGCGCTGGACTTGATGCGAGCCGTGCCGGAGCTTTGCGCGTCCACAGGTTCCGCGTGCAGCTCGGCGGCGATCGAACCGAGCTACGTCTTGCGCGCCCTTGGTTTGACGGACGCGGCGGCGGCGCGTACCTTGCGCCTGGGGCTTGGACGCTTTACCTCGGCGGCCGACGTGGACTACGCCGTGGAGGCGTTGGCCTCTGCTGCCCTGCACCCTGCCCTTAACGCCGAGGCCTGAAATGCCCAAGATGACCTTCGTCGAACGCAACGGCGCGCCGCGCGAAGTGGATGCGCCGCTGGGCTTGTCGGTGCTGGAGATCGCGCACCGCCACGGCGTCGATATCGAGGGCGCCTGCGAGGGGTCGCTGGCCTGCTCGACTTGCCACGTCATCGTCGATCCCACGTGGTTCCAGCGGCTGGCCAAGCCGACGGAGGACGAGGAGGACATGCTCGACCTGGCGTTCGGCTTGGAGGCGACCTCCCGCCTCGGCTGCCAGATCGTTATGACGGCGGCGCTCGACGGGCTTGTGGTCAAGCTCCCGGCCGCGACGCGCAACGCGCAGGGATAAGGGCGGGGCCGTGCGGATCGTCGCCGCGATGTCCGGCGGCGTGGACAGCAGCGTGGTGGCTGGGCTGCTGCACGAGGCCGGGCACGAAGTCATCGGCGTCACCTTGCAGCTCTACGATCACGGCGCCGCCACGGGCCGCCGGGGCGCGTGCTGCGCCGGGCAGGATATCCGTGATGCCCGGGACGTGGCCGACCGCCTCGGCATCCCGCATTACGTGATCGACGCGCAAGAGCGGTTCCGGAGCGCTGTCGTCGGCGACTTCGCGGACAGCTATGCCGCCGGGCAGACGCCGGTGCCCTGCGTCCGCTGCAACATGTCGGTGAAGTTCACGGATCTGCTGGGCCTGGCGCGCGACCTGGGCGCGGAGGCGATGGCGACCGGTCACTACGTCCGGCGCGTCGAGGGTGCCCTCGGGCCGGAACTGCACCGCGCCGCCGACCCGGCGCGCGACCAGAGCTGGTTCCTGTTCGCCACGACCCGCGACCAGCTCGCGTTCTCGCGCTTCCCGCTCGGCGACATGCCCGGCAAGGACGTGGTGCGGGGCCATGCCGCCCGGCTCGGCCTGGCGGTCGCGGCCAAGCCCGACAGCCAGGACATCTGCTTCGTGCCCCAAGGGTCCTATGCCGACCTGGTGGCCCGGCTGCGCCCGGACGCCGACGAGGCCGGCGACATCGTGAGCCGGGACGGCCGCGTGCTGGGGCGGCACGCCGGCGTTGCGCGCTACACCGTGGGGCAGCAGAAGGCCCTGGGCGCCGCGTCGTTCGACGCCGGGCAGCGCCAGGCCGTGCTGGCGGTGGATGCCGGGCGGCGGCGCATCGTCGTGGGGCCGCGCACCGCGGGCAGCGGCCGCGTCCGCCTGCGCGAGGTCAACTGGCTGACGGATCTGCCGATGGCACCTATGCGCTGCACGGTGAAGCTGCGCGCCCGGGAAGCGCCGCAGCCCGCGGCCGTGGTGGCGACCAAGGCCGGTGCCGAGGTGCGCCTTGATGTTCCGGCGCTGGCCGCACCGGGCCAGGCTTGCGTGTTCTACGACGGAAGCCGCATGCTCGGCGGCGGCTTCATCGAGCAGGATTGACGCAGGGCAATCGAGTGGATCGAGGCAATCTGGTTGGCGCCACGGCCCGGCCTCCCCGTCAGTCAGCACGCATCGGACCATCGACGAGGGCACGGCAGGATTGAAACCCGTACATAGCTGACGGGCCGCGCTTCCTGGGCCGGGCTATGGCTGGGAGGGGGTCGAGGGCACCACCGAACGCGCGGGCCGGATCGAGCACGAGGCGCGTTGCTGCCCGTCCTCGGCCAGAAAGCTGGACCACGGACTACGCCCATGTCATCCAAAAAGCAACTTGGCCGTTCACTCTATTGCCCTGGAGCTGACGCGCTCCCGGTTGACGACCGATCCTCGCTGGGGCATATCCCACGCCCGGCCCGGCGGCGTAGCTCAGTGGTAGAGCAGGGGAATCATAATCCCTTGGTCGGCAGTTCAAATCTGTCCGCCGCTACCAGACCCCGTTTTCCGACTCCTGTATGAACAGTTAAGTAAAACATTGGCCTCGTGCGGGGTTCTTCCAAGATTGCCTGCCAGGGCGTGCCTGCAAACGGCGGCCAAAGCCGGAGCAGGACCATGCCGGGCATGACCATGGCGAGGTAGTTGACCCCGCATTCCCCTCCCCGGCGGGCAAAGAGCGTTCACAAGCCGCGCAACTGGTTCTGCAAGCGGTCCGGCACCTCCAGCGGGTAGGCCAGGATGGCCGAGCACAAGGCCTTGCCGTAGTTGTCCAGGCACAGGCTGCGCGACACCCCGCCGCCCAGCGCGCCCTCCGCCACGAACTGCAAGGCGTCCAAGCCCGGCGCCTCGTAGCGCGTCACGTCCCCGGCGATGACGCCCTTGTAGAACGCCTTGAACTGCGCGGCCGACAACTGCTCCCGCAGGACCTCGTACAGGTCCGCGCTGAACGCGATGACGGAAATGCAGGCGGTGTTGCCCTTGTCGCCGGAGCGGACGTGGGCGACGTTGCGCAGGCGGGCCTGCATGGCTCAGCTTTCGTGCATGGCGATGGTCCACGGAACCTCGGCGCGCGGGATCAGGCTGGACCAGACGCCGATCACCTCCCGCACGCGGTCCTGGTGCGGCACGCGCTTGCCGGTCATGCCGACGCCGGACACCGCCATCCCGTCCACTTCGCGCCCGACCTTGTCCGCTTCCGCCCGCGTCCGGGTGCGTGCGGCGACGCGCACTGCGACCTCGTAGGGTTCGGGCGCGCCGGGGCCGGGGTCCGGGGACGCCGCGCCGTGGATGGCGTTCACGCCGATGAAGTCGATCCGCACCTCATCGGCTTGCAGGCCCACGATCTTGAACCGTTCTTCCAGGATGCGCCGGGCCAGCCGCGCCCGGTCCAACGCGCCCGGCCCGGCGTAGAAGAACATGTCCTCGCCGATGAAGCCCTCCGTGCAGCCGATGCTCACCTTGAGCGTGGGCGTGCGCGGCTTGCCGGTGATCCCCGACACCCGCACCCGGTCCGCTCCGGCCTCCTGCAGCCGCGCCCCGGTGAAGTCCACCACGGCGTCCGGGGTGATGTAGTGGGCGGGGTCGTGGACCTCGTAGAGAAGCTGCTCCTTGATCGTCATGGGCGTGACGGCGCCGCCGGTCCCGCCGACCTTGGTGATGGTGGCGGCCCCGTCCTCCTCGACCTCGGCGATCGGGAAGGCGAGGTTCCAGGGGTCCGGCACGTCCTTGATGCCAGGGTCGGCGAAGTAGCCGCCGGTGGCCTGGGCGCCGCATTCCAGGATGTGGCCGATGCCGCTGCCGGCGCCGACCCGGGCGTGGTCCAGCGGGTCCCAGCCGAACTCGTGCATCATGGGCGCAAGGAAGATGGACGGGTCGGCCACCCGCGTCGTGACCACCACCTGCGCGCCCTGCGCTAGGGCGGCGACGATGGGTTCCGCGCCGAGGTACGCCTCCGCCGAAACCATGCTGTCCCGCAGCGTCGCCGTGGGCTGGCCGTTCTCCAGGATGGTATCCGTCCGGTCCAGCACCCGGTCGGCGATCAGGCTGCCCGACACTGCCGCCACCTTGACGCCGCGGGCGCCCAGGGTCCGCAGCCAATGGGCGATGCGCCGCGCCGCGCCGTCCGGGTTGATCCAGCCCTGGTTGCTGACGATGCGGGTGTCGTGGGCGAGGCACCCCGGCAGCACCGCCTGCATCCGGTCGTCCAGGTAGGTGTCGTAGCCCGGGAACTCCGGGTCCCGCCGCTTGCGGACCTGGGCGGCGGAGACCGTGGCCTCCGCCATCGTCTCGAAGCACAGGTAGTCGAGGTTGCCGCGCTCCGCGTTCCACCGCGCAGGCTCGATCCGGTCCCCCCACCAGGCCGACCCGGTGCCGATGCGTACCCTGGCCATCATACCCTCCTCCGACGCTCCTGCACGCTCAGGCGTTGAAGGGTAGTGAGTCAGTTTGGGCCAAAGCGGGGCTTCGGGGTCTGGCAACACATTGAAGCTGCGCAGGACTCCGTTACGAATGTCCCAAACTGACCCACTACCCGTTGAAGGCCAGCCGCAGCCCTGGCGTGTCCCAGCGGCAGGACACCAGGCGCCCGGTCGAGGACAAGGTGATGAACGCCGTCCGCATGTCTGCGCCCCCGAAGCAGATGTTCGTCACCCAGCGCTCCGGCATCGGCACGTGCCGGACGGAGCCGCCGTCCGGCGACACGACGCTGATGCCGCCGTGCACCAGCGTGGCGACGCAGATGTTGCCCACGGCGTCCACCGCCAGGCTGTCGAAGCGCTGGAAGTTGGCGCTGCCCGTCACCAGCCGTCCGCCATGCGGGGACGGCCAGGGCTGCCGCCGGATCTGCCCCGGCCCTTCCAGGTCGAAGGCCCACAGCCGCGCCGGCTCGGTTTCCGCCACGTACAGCACCGTGCCGTCCGGCGACAGGCCGACCCCGTTGGGCGTCAGCATCGGGAAGCACACCTCGCGTATGCCGCCCCCGTCCGCCCGGGCGTAGAACACGGCGCCGCGGTCCAGGTCGCGGCGCCGGGCCTTGCCAAGGTCGGTGAAGTAGAAGCCGCCATGCGTGTCGAAGACGAGGTCGTTGGGGCCGCGCAGCGGCGCCTGACCGCTGGCGGCGTAAAGCGTGTCGAAGGCGCCGGTAAGGAGGTCCACCCGCTCGATCCGCCCGCCGCTGTAGTCGTGGGCTTGCAGCACCGGGCGCAGGCCGGTGTCGTCGTCCACCCACTCGAAGCCGCCGTTGTTGCACACGTAGCAGCGCCCGTCCGGCCCGATGGCGGCGCCGTTCGGGCCGGCGCCCAGGTGCGCGACCACGCCCACGCTCCCGTCCGGCTGCACCCGGACCAGGGTGCCGCGCTCGATCTCCACCAGGACGACGGAGCCGTCGGCCATGGCGACCGGCCCTTCGGGGAAGCGCAGGCCGGATGCGATCTGCGTGACGGTCATGCGGCGGCTCCTATGCGGAAAGTCGGGACGGTACGGCGGCCCGGCATGGCGGATGTCCTTCTCAAGCCGCGATCACCACGGCGTCCACCGCGGTGCAGCCCTCGCCCGCGCTGCCCAGCAGCACGGGGTTGATGTCCAGGCGGGCGATCCCAGGGTCGTCCAGCATCAGCCGCCCCACCGCGGCCGCGGCGGCGGCCAGCGCCGGCAGGTCCATGGGCGCTTCCCCGCGCACGCCGCGCAGCACGGGCGCGATGCGGAGGCCGTCCAGCGCCGCCAGGGCGTCCGCGACGGAGAAGGGCGGCAGCAGCAAGGCGGTGTCGGGCACCGCTTCCACGTACTTGCCGCCGTCGCCCAGCAGCACCACGGGGCCGAACACCGGGTCCCGGTGCGCGCCGAGCGCCATCTCCCGCCGGCCCCGCACCATCGGCATCACGAGCACGCCGTCGAAGCGCAGCCCGGCGCGCCCTAAGGCGGCACGGCAGGCGCCGAAAGCGTCCCGCACGCCGGCGGCATCCCGCACGCCCAGATGGACCAGCCCCAGCTCCGACTTGTGCAGGAGGTCGGCCGAGCAGCCCTTCACCGCCACGGGACCGCCCAGCGCCGCGAAGGCGGCTTCCGCTGCCGCCTCGTCCGCGCACAGGCGGTGCGGCGCCGTGGGCACGCCGGTCGCCGCCAGCCGGGCCAGGCTGTCGGCCTCGTTCAACAGCCGATGGCCCGCGGCGGTGGCGGCGGCCGGGGCGGTCCAGGGCTGCGCATGGGCCATCAGCTCGTGGTGGCGGATGAAACCGTCGAGCGCCGCGACGGCCCCCGTTTCATAGGGATAGACCGGCAGGCCCGCCTCGGCGAAGTGCCCGGCCACGGTCGGCTGCGGCGCCGCGACCACCAGCGGCTTGCCGGTCTGCGCCGCGAACGCCGCCGCGTCCCGCGCGAACGCCGGCACGTCGTAGGCGGCGCCGGCCACGGGCACGCCGATCAGGAAGGCGTCCGCCGCCGGGTCGCGCGCCAGCACCGGCAGGATCTCGCTGAACAAGCGGCTGTTGGTCAGCAGCGCCGCCGTGATGTCCACCGGGTTGGCCGTGGCGGCGAAGCTCGGCAGCACGGCGCGCAGCCCGGCCTGCGTGTCCGCGGACAGCTCCGCCATCGGCATCCCCGCGGCGGAGGCGGCGTCGGCGGCCATCACGCAGGTCGCGCCGGAATTGCTGACGACGACCAGCCGGCGCCCGCGCGGCGTCCAGCCCTTCAGGTAAAGCGCTACGGCGTCCACCATCTCGGCCGTGTCCGCGACCCGGCGGATGCCCAGGCGGCGGAGGGCGGCATCCACCACCCGGTCCTCGTTGGCGAGCGCGCCGGTGTGGGACCGCGCCGCCGCCTGGCCCGCCGGGGTGCGCCCGGGCTTGAGCGCCAGCACCGGCAAGCCGCGGCCATGCGCCACCCGCGCCAGCTCGGCCAAGTGCTGCGGGTCCGCGATGCTTTCGAGATACAGCAGCAGCACCCGCACGTCCGGGTCCGCGGCGACGGCTGCGGCCAGCTCGGCGGCGGTCACGTCGCAGTCGTTGCCGGTGGCGTGGGAATGGCGGATGCCGACGCCGCGCCCGCGCAGCACGCCGTAGGGCACGACGCTCATGGCGCCGCTTTGGCTGATGATGGCCACCGGCCCGTCCTGCGGCGGCGCCTCCGCGTACATGGAGGAGAAGGAGGCGACGGCGCCGTTGGCGAAGTTGGCCAGCCCTTGGGAGTTCGGCCCCACCACGCGCATTCCCTGCGCCCGGGCGCGGGCGGCCATGCCGCGCTCCTGCGCCTTGCCGCCCGCGGTCTCGCCGAAGCCGGAGGCCATGGTGATCGCGACCTTCACCCCGGCGGCGGCGCAGCCTTCCACGGCCGCCACCGCGGCGGCGCCGGGAACGGCGATGATGGCCAGGTCCGGCACGGACGGCAGCGCACCGAGGCCGGGGAAGCAGGGCAGGCCTTGGATCTCGCGCCGGTTCGGGTTGATCGGGAACACCCGGCCGCGGAAGCCGAAGCGGCGGAGGTAGTCCACCGGCCGACCGCCGATCTTGTCCGGGTTCTCGGACGCTCCGATGATGGCGATGGAGGCCGGGTTGAGCGCGGCGTCGAGGCTCATCCACCTTTCTCCACCCGTTCGCACAGCGGCACGGTCAAGGTGCCGAACGTGACGAACCGGGTTCGCACGGGGTCGCCCACGGCGACGCCCGGGGCGGCATGGGTCATGGCGCGGAACCCCTCTTCCATGTCCACCAGGGCGACGCGGTAGGGCGCCAGCGCCCGCAGTTCCGGGGACGGCGCGCGGCTCACGGTGGTGACGGCATAGACCGTGCCCCGGCCAGACCCCTGCCGCGTGGCCGGGCCGAGGGTGCCGCAGCGCGGGCAGAAGCCGCGGGCGAAGTACCACATGGCCTCGCAAGCGCCGCATCGCTGGAAGGCGATGGCCGGCGTCCCGGCCGTCCAATCGGTCATCGCGCCTGCTCCAAGAGGAGGCTGACGTGGGAGGACAGCACGCCCCCGTCCCCGTGCAGAAGCGCCAGCGAGGCATCCCGCACCTGGCGCGGCCCGGCGCGTCCGGTCATCTGCCGCTGCGCCTCGACCAGGTGCGCCAAGGCGCCGGCCACGCCGCAATGCCCGTAGCTCAGCAGCCCGCCGTGCGTGTTGAGCGGCAGGGCGCCCCCGACGCCGAAGTGGCC
>CAXUIQ010000058.1:0-3419 GCA_964250815.1 uncultured Acetobacteraceae bacterium | reverse complement strand
CCGCGCCTCCCGCAGGAGCGCGCGCGTGAGGGTGAAGCTGTCGTAGAGCGCGGCGTAGCGCAGGGCCGCCGCCCGGACGCGCCGGCCCAGCCCGGCGCGGCTCGCGGCCTCGGCCGTCCCGAAGGCGGCCAGGCTCGGCGCGGCGGACACGTGCTGGTGGGTGTGCGCCTGGCCGCAGCCGGCCACCCGCACGCCCACATCGCCGCCCGTCCGTTCCCGGCTGACCACCACGGCCGCGCCGCCGTCCGACACCGGGCAGCAGTCGAGGAGCCGCAGCGGCTCGGCCACCGGCTTGGAGGCCAGCACGTCGGCGGCGGTGATCGGCTCCTGGAACTGCGCGCCGGGGTGCAGGGCGGCGTGCCGGCGCATCAGCACCGCCAGCTCCGCCAGGTCGGCGGAGGCGGTGCCGGTTTCGTGCATGTAGCGGGACGCGACCAGGCCGTAATAGGCGGGAATGGTCGGGCCGAGCGGCACTTCGTAGCAGGGATGGCCGACCTGGGCGAGCGTTTGCACGGCGGCGTCGCGGCTTTGGCCGGTCAGGCGGTTCTCCCCTGCGACCACCAGCACGTGCCGGGCCACGCCGGCCTCCGCCAGCTCGTGCGCCAGCACGACCATCGCGAAGCCGGTCGCGCCGCCGAGCTGCACGCCATGGGCATAGGCCGGCGCCAGGCCGAAATGCTCTGCGAACACGGTGGACAGCATGAGGTGCGGCAGGGTGGTGGAGTAGCCGGCGACCAGGCCGTCCACTTCGCCCCGGCGCAACCCGGCGTCGTCCAGGGCTGCGGCCGCGGCCGTGGCCATCAGGTCCAAGGTGCCCTGTCCATCCAGGCGGCCATAGCGCGTCATGCCCACGCCGGTGATCCAGCCCAACCGTCCGCTCCTCCGACCCCGGGCCGTGCCGCCCGTTCAAGGGGCATGGCAGCGTCAAACCGGCCGGGGCGTCAAGACGTATTCCGCGCCGCGCAACTTCCGCGCCGTGCGACGCGGCGCAGGCTGTGGGGCACGACCGGCCGGCATCGGACCGCCGCCACGACGAACCCTGCCCGCCCTTCGTTCCGCAATGCGGAACGGCTTGACAGCGGGCGAAGGGGCAAGCGACGATCCCGGGAAACGCCCGGCCGGCAAAGGCCACCCCCTGGGAGGATGTTCCATGCGCGCACTGCTCCGGGCCGCGGCGGCGGCTTGCTGCCTCGCGGCGGGCCGTTCCCCCCCCGCCCCCCCGCCCGGCGCCGTCCGGGGGGGGGGGCTGTCCTCCCTGACCGGCCCGCTGTCCGCCGCCGCCGTCGCGGAAAACCAGGGCGTCATGTTCGCGGCGGAGGAGATCAACCGGAACGGCGGCATCCTGGGCCGCAAGGTGGAGCTGCTGACGCGCGACACCGCGGGCGACCCGGTGAAGGCGGTCAACCTGGCGCAGCAGCTCGTGTTCGCCGACAAGGCGCAATTCGTGATCGGCCCGGTCAACTCCGGGGAAGCGCTCGCCGCCGTGCCGGCCCTGGCCCGCGCCGGCATCCCGAACATCGTCATCGGCTCCTTGGACGAGCTGACCAACCCGGCCAAGTATCCCCTGGCTTTCCGCACCATCAACACCAACACCCAGTGGATTTCGACCGCCAACGACTACGCGCTGAACGTGCTGCACCGCCGCAAGGCGGCGATCATCGGCGACACCTCCGGCTACGGCACCGCCAGCGCCAAGGCGGCGGAAGCGCTGCTGCGCAAGGCTGGGGCCGCGCCCGTGTATTCCGTGCTGGTGGACGCCAACAAGACCGACCTGACGGACGAGATGAGCAAGGCGCGGGCCGCCGGGGCGGACGTGGTGATGCCCTGGTCCGCCGCCACCGGCCTGTGCGCCCGCATCCTGAACACCCGCGGCGACATGGGCTGGGACGTGCCGGTGGTGGGGCACCCGGCCATCATGGCGCTGCCGATCCGGGCGCTGCTGAACAAGCCGGAGTACTGGCGCAACGCCTTTGCCGCCGGCTACGCCAGCACGACCTTTGTGGACGGCAAGCTGCCGCCGCGCACGCAGGCGCTGATGGAGGCGGTGAGGCCCGGCCTGGGCGGGGAGATCGGCTTCACCTTCTGGTGGGTGGCGCTGGGCTACGACTCCATGAAGCTGATCGCCGAGGCGGCGAAGCGGGCGGACTCAATGGAGCCGGCGCGGATCAAGGAGGCCATCGAGGGGATGCGCGGCTATGAAGGCGTTTTCGGCACCTACTCCTGGAGCGCCGCCGAGCGCAACGGCTTCCCGGACAGCGGCATGGTGGTGAACGCCGCCGACACCTTCAAGGAAGGCAGCTACCAGGCCGCGCCGCGCTAGGCCGGGCCGTGCTCCCCGTCGTCGTGTCGGGCCTGGCCATCGGCGCCGTGTATGCGACGGCGGCGCTGATCTACAACCTGATGTACGCGACCTCCCGGGTGCTCAGCGTCACCACGGGGCACATCGTCATGCTGGGCGCGGTGCTGGGCGCCTGGATGATCCAGGGGCTGGGCTGGCCGGCGCTGCTCGCGCTGCCGGGGGCGGCCGTGGCGGGGGCGCTGTTTGGGGCGCTGACGGAATTCGTGGGCGTGCGGCGCGTGCTCGCCCGCTCGGACGAGCACCTGTGGCTGCTCAGCACCCTGGCGCTGGCGACGATGACGCAGCAGTCCGTGGCGCTGTGGTGGGGCACGGAGCCGCGGCCCTTCCCGCGGGTGATCCCGCAGGATTTCTCGCACGGGGTCTGGGACCAGAAGTACTGGCTGCCGGTCGGGGTGATGCTGCTGGCGGTGGCGGGGCTGGAGGCGCTGCTGCGCCGGACCATGTGGGGCAAGCTGTTCCAGGCGACGGCGGAGGACGCCTTTGCCGCCCGCGCCCGCGGCATTTCCACCGACCGGGTGCGGACGCTGTCCTACGCCCTGGCGGGCGCGCTGGGCGGCGTGTGCGGCTTCGCGGCGGGGCAGCTCACCTTCGCCTACTTCGCGCTGGGGCTGACGCTGACGCTCAACGGCTTCATCGCCATCGCCATCGGCGGCTTGGGCAGCAGCGCTGGGGCGGTCGCGGGCGGGCTGGCGCTGGGGCTGCTGGGGGCGTTCGCCACCTACTTCTTCGGGGGCGAGTTCCAGCAGACGGTCGCTGGCGGGCTGCTGATGCTGGTGCTGCTGATCCGGCCGGAGGGGCTGTTCGGGGCGCGCGGGATGCGGGCGGTATGACGCGGGCCGGCGCGCGGGCCTTGGGCGGGCTGGCAGCGGTTGCCGCGTTGGCGGCGGTGCCGCTGCTGCCGGTGAACCAGTACGAGGTCCACCTGGCGACGCTGATCGGGGTGTACTGGGTGCTGATCGCCGGGCTGAACCTGGTGGTCGGCTATTCCGGGCCGATTTCCATTGGGCACGTCGGGCTGCTGGCCATTGGCGCCTATGCCTACGCGGCGCTGACGGCCACC
>CAXUIQ010000057.1:0-12584 GCA_964250815.1 uncultured Acetobacteraceae bacterium | reverse complement strand
GCATGGTCCCGCCGGGACCGCCAAGCGACAGCACGGGCGCGCCCGGACGCCGCACGGCGGGCGCGGGCGGCGGACCCTCCACGCTGACCGCGACCGATTGGGCCTGCACCGTTCCAGCGGGGATGACGAACGGGCGCGGCTTGGCGAGCGGGCGGACATAGGTCTTGAACGAGGCGTCGGTCCAGTTGCGCTGGTCCTCCATCTCGAAGGCGTCGCCTTCCATCAGCACCCGCGCCCGCAGCCCGGGGGCGGCCTCGTGGGCGAGCGCGCGGATGTCGAGGACCGGGGAGTCCGGGGCGATGGCGGACGGCAGGACGACGGTTTCCCGGCTCCCGTCGGCGTGCTCGACCTCCATCGGCCGGCCTGCCACGCCCTCGATCGGGTGCAGTACGACGAAGCCGACCCGGTTCGTGGGGAAATCCCCTTCAGGCGCCCCCTCGCACGCGAAGACGAGCGTGCCCGACGCGCGGCCCTCGATCCGGGCCTGGTAGGCGAAGGCGCCCTCGGGGCCGGAGCAGCGCGCCCGGTAGCCGATCCTGAACAGGTCCGGCTGCTCCTGCACGTCCAGGTCGGAGAGGGCCGCGCGGTACGTGCCCCAGCCGGTGTCGCGCACCAGGAACGCGATGCCGCGCAGGACTTCCACGGCGCCGAACCGGAGGTAGCGCAGGTTGCCCGCCTCGAACTCCACGCTGAGCGGGCCGGCCTGGAACCGGCGGCGTTCGGCTGGCGGCTCGTCCGTACCGTAAAGGACCGTCAGCAGGCGCGCGTCCAAGGCAGCCCCCGTTCAGGACGGCGGCCACGTCTTGGGCCGCACCGCGCGTCCCGTCCTGGCCGCCTCGTAGGCGGCGTCCACGAGGGCGTAGGTCTTCAGGTTGTCCTCGCCCGACGTTTCGGCCGGGCGGCCCGCCTTCACGCTGTCCAGCATGTGCGCGTTCGCGTGCAGGACGCCCTCCTGCGAGACGTGCCAAGGGCGCGAGGTCCAGGAAAGGAGCGGTGCGCCGATGCTTTCGTCCCAGGACAGGCCCTGGCTCGTCACGGTCATGCGCTCGCCGCGGCCGACGACGACCGACCCGGCGCTGCCCTCGATCTCCAGCAGGGTCTCGGGAAACGGGTCGGGAATGCGGCGGCTCTCGTAGGTGCACTCCACCACCGAAACGGCGCCCGAAACGTGGCGCAGCAGCATCGTCGCCGTGTCCTCGGCCCGGACCTTGGGATTGCGGCGCTGGGTCTCGCAGGACACCCGCTCGACCTCGCCGAAGAACACGCGGGACAGGTCGAGGACGTGGATGCCGACGTCCAGGATGGCCAGGCGCTCCTCGCCGTAGAAGTAGGGCTGCGTCCGGTACACGTCGAAGCCGGTGCGGAAGGAGATCCGCCCCCAGGTGGCCTCGCCGATGGCGCCGGAGGCGATCACCGCCGCCACCCGGCGCATGGGCGTCTGGAAGCGGAAGTTCTCGTGGACCGCGAGGAAAGTGCCGTGGCGCCGGGCGGTCTCCACGGCCGCGACGCAGTCCTCGTAGCTCGGCGCGAACGGCTTCTGCACCACGGCCGCGACGCCGCGCTCCGCGGCAAGCCGGGCCAGCGCCCGGTGGCTGTCCATCCGGGTCGTGATGTCCACGAGGTCCGGCTCGGCCTGCTCGATCATCGCGGCGGGGTCGGTGAAGGAGGGCACGCCGAACGCCTCGCCCGCGGCCCGGGCCTTCGTCTCGTCGATGTCGCACACGCCGACCAGGTCCGCGCCCGCCGCTTCCAGGTCGCGCCAAGCGTGCAGGTGGTTCCGGGCGTAGAAGCCGCAGCCGATCAGCCCCACGCGCACCCGGTCGCCCATCGTCCCTTCTCCCCTGCTCCCGACCCGTGGCCGCCCGCCCTACTTGACATTGAGGGCGGCCAGCACCTTGCCGACGTTGGCCTTGGTGACGACGAGGACCCCCGTGTCGATGCTCGGCGGCACCGGCACGCCGCCGTTGGCGCCGGAAAGGCCGGAGGTCTTCAAGCCGTTGTGGTTGTAGTCGTAGAGCGTCTTCACGGCGTAGTAGATGAACAGCTCGCGGTTCTGCACCACGATGCCCTCCACCCAGCCGTCCCGGGCGTTCTTGAAGAAGTCCGGGGTCTGCTCCATCGCGGTCACGGCCACCTCGCCCGGCTTCTTGCCGCCCTCCTGCAACGCGCGGACGATGCCGGCGCCGGATTCCGAGTCGAACCCGGCGATCCCCGCCATGTCGGGGTTGGCGGCGAGCAGCGCGGAGGCGACCTCGGCCGCCTTCGCGGCGTCGCCGTTGTCGTCCTCGTTGGCGACGATCTTGAACTTGCCCCGGCCGTTGGCTTCGACGTAGGCGGTGAAGCCGCGCACCGCCTCGCGCATGTTGTCGGCGTTGATGATCGAGGACGTGGCGAGCTTGCCGCCCTGCGGCAGCTTCGCCATCAGCGCCTGGGCCTGGGCCTCGCCGATCTTGGTCCAGTTGGTGCCGATGTAGGACACCCGCTTGGACAGCGGCAGGTCGCCGTCGTCCACCACGGTCGGCACGCCCATCGCGACGCACTTGTTGACGGCCTCCGTCAGCGACGGGTCCCAGCCGCCGACGACCGACACCCCGGCGGGCTTCTGGGCGCAGACCTGCTCGACGGCGGCGATGTAGCCGGGGATGTCGAAGTCCGTCGGGCCGGCGACGCGGACCTGCACCTTGAGTTCCTCGGCGACGCGCTTCATGCCGACGTAGTCGTACTGCACGAACAAGGGCAGGTTCGCCTTGTTGGAGACCCAGTAATAGACCTCCTTGGCGTCCTTCGGGCCGAAGTTCGACTCCTGGCCGAAGGCCGGGGCCGCGGCCAGCAGGAAGCCTGACAGCGCCAGCCTCGTTGCAAACGTCGTGGGCGCAAGCGTCATGGGCGTTCCTTCCAATCGACCGTTCCGGCCTGGTTGAGTTCCGTTCCGCCGCAGCTTCATCCGCGGTGCGCCTGCTTGAAGCGGTCGAGCGACACGCCGAGCAGCAGCACGAGGCCGACGATGATGTTCTGCCAGAAGATGCCGATCCCGTTGATGATCATGGCGTTCTGCACCAGCGCGATGAACAGCACGCCCAGCACGCCGCCAAGCACGGTGCCCTCGCCGCCCTTCAGGCTGGCGCCCCCGAGCACGGTCGCGGTGATGACCGACAGCTCGACGTTGATGCCGGCGCTCACCACCGCCGAGTTCAGCCGGGCGGCGCCCAGCACCCCCGCAAGTCCGGCGAGCAGGCCCATGATGACGAAGCCCACCAGCGTCAGCCGCTCGACCCGGATGCCGGACAGCTTGGCGGCCCGCGCGTTGCCGCCGATGAAGTAGTACTGGCGGAAGAACCGCGTTTCCGCGAGCGCCCACGTCCCCAGCGCCACCACCGCCAGCATGACCCAGAACGGCGTCTGGACGCCCATGAACACGCTCTGGCCGTAGGCCTTGAAAGCGTCGCCGATGGGGGTCACGCCCGTCCCGGCGGTGAGGTAGGTGAGGCCGCGGTAGATGGTGAGCGTGGCCAGCGTGGCGATCAGCGCATTGATGCCGAGCCGGGTCACGATGAGGCCGTTGACCAGCCCGGCGGCAGCGCCGACCGCAAGCCCGGCGAGCAGCCCGGCCTCCGCCGGCCATCCCCACCGGCCCACCACGGTGCCGGCACAGACGCCCGAAAGCGCCAGCGTCGAGCCGATCGACAGGTCGAACCCGCCGGCCACCATGAGCAGCATCATGCCCGTCACCAGGATCGCGTTCTGGGCGGCGTTGAGCAGCACGGCCGAAACGTTGAACCGGGTCGGGAAGTTGTTGGGATAGAAGGCCGACATGGCGGCGACGAGGGCCGCCACCAGCACGAACAGCATCAAGGGCCGCGAGTCCGCGAGCCGCAGCAGCACCCGGCGCGGCAAGGCGCCGGCCCGGCTGGGGGCGGGGGACCTCTCCAGGACGACGCTCATGCGCCCGGCCTCATGCGGCCATGGGGGAGACGGGCGGGGCACCGACCCGGGTGTGGCGGGTGGCGAGCCGCAGCACCGCCTCCTCGTCGGCCGTGCCGCCGTCGAGTTCGCCCACCGTGCGCCCGTCCGCCATGACCACGATCCGGTCGGCGAGCGTCAGGATCTCGGGCAGGTCGGACGACACCACGAGCAGCGCCATGCCCCGGCCTGCCAGCTCGCGCAGCAGGCGGTAGATCTCGGACCGCGCCCCCACGTCCACGCCGCGCGTCGGCTCGTCCACGATCAGCACGTCCGGCTCCATCGCCAGCCACTTGGCGAGCAGCACCTTCTGCTGGTTGCCGCCGGACAGGTCGCCGACGAGGCGCCGGGCGGAGGGCGTCGCGATCCTGAGCTGGCGGATGAACCGTCCGGCGAGCGCGTCGGCCCGGGCCGCCGACACCCGCCCGGACGGGGACACCTTGCCCAGCACCGCCGCGCACACGTTCGCCGCCACGTCCATGCCGAGGAACAGCCCGGCGTCCTTGCGGCTTTCCGGCACCATGCCGATCCCCGCCGCCATCGCGTCCCAGGGTCCGCCGAAGCGCGCCCGCCGGCCCCGCACCAGCACCTCGCCGGCGTCGAGCGGCCTGGCCCCGAACACCGCCTCGCACGCTTCCGAGCGCCCGGCGCCGACCAGGCCGGCCAGGCACACGATCTCCCCCGACCGCACGGTGAAGCTCGCCCCGCGCACGAAAGGCACCGCCGCGATGCCCCGGGCCTCCAGCCGGACCTCGCCGAAGCTCCGCACGCCGGCGTCGCGGTGGAAGTGGACCTCCCGCCCCACCATGAGCCGGATCAGCTCGTCCTGCCCGGTCTCGGCAATGGGCCGCACGCCCGTCACGCGCCCGTCCTTCAGCACGGTGACGCGGTGGCAAAGGGCGAAGATTTCCGCGAGGCGGTGCGACACGTACACGATGGCGACGCCGCGAGCGGCGAGGGTCCGGCACAGCTCGAACAAGCGCGCGGCCTCGTTCAGCGTGAGCGCCGCGGTCGGCTCGTCCAGGATCAATGCCTTGAGGTCGCGCGACAGCGCCTTGGCGATCTCCACCACCTGGGCCTGGGCGGACGACAGGTGGGAAACCTTGAGGTCCGGGTCGAGCGTCACCCCCAGCCCGGCCAGCAGCGCGCGGGTCCGCTCGCGCATGGCGCGGCGGTCGATCCGGCCGAACCGGCCCGTCGGCTGGCGTCCGGCGAAGACGTTCTCCGCGATGGAAAGCTGGCCGACCAGCGAGCCTTCCTGGTGGACGATGCCGATGCCGAGCCGTCCGGCCTCCGCCTCGTCGGCGGCTCCCGCTGCTGCGCCGTCGATGAGGACCTGGCCCGCGTCGGCCGCGTAAACGCCGGCGATGATCTTGCCGAGCGTCGATTTGCCGGCGCCGTTCTCGCCGAGCAGCGCGTGGATCTCGCCCGGCTCCACCGCGAGCGAGACGGCGTCGAGCGCCTGCACGCCCGGAAAGCGCTTGGACACGTCCCGCGCCAGGATGCGGGCGGTCACGGCCGCCCCGCCGCGGCGGGAAAGGCGCCGGCCAGGGCGTCCGGGTTCACCACGAAGGCCGGGCGGCGGCCCCGCGCGAAATCGACGATGCTGCGCAGGCCGGTCGCGGCGATGTCGTGGAAGCACTCGTCCGTCCAGCCGAGGGCGTGGGGCGCCAGCAGCACGTTGTCCATGCGGGCCAGGGGGTTGCCGGACCGGATCGGCTCCTCCTCGAACACGTCGAGGCCGGCCCCGGCGATGACGCCCGCCTCCAGCGCCGCAGCCAGCGCCGCCTCGTCCACGACGGGTCCGCGGGCGATGTTGACGAGGTATGCAGTGGGCCGCATCCGCCGGAGCCGGGCGCCGTCCATCAAATGGAACGTGCTTTGGTCCAGGAAGCAGCAGACCACCACGAAGTCGGCTTCGGGGAGCAGGGCGTCCAGGGAGAGCAGCTCGGCCCCCAACGCCCGGACGGTCGGCTCGTCGGCAAAGGGGTCGGCGGCCAGCAGGCGGCCGAAAAAGGGGCGGGCGAGGCGCAGCACCTCCCGCCCGATGCCGCCTGCGCCCACGACGCCGAGGGCGCGGCCGGACAGCCCGAGGCCCATGGGGCCGGATCGATCGTCCCAGCGGCCTTCGCGCACGAGGCGGTCCTTGGCGACGAGACGCCCGGCGAGCGCGAACACCAGGGTGAGCGCGGCCACCGCCATGGGGCGGCGCACCGCTTCCGGCGTGTTGGTGAGGACGATGCCGCGCTCGGTCAGCGCCGGGACATCCACGGAATCGAAGCCGACGCCGTGCCGCGCCACGATCCGCACCCGGCAATCGCCGCGCCCCACGGAAGCGCGGGTCACCTTGGGCGTGTTGACGTAGAGGCCGTCGTAGCGGGCCGAAACCTCGGGCGTCACCTCGGCCAGGTGTTCCGGGACGTACTCCCATTGCAGCGCCGGGTGCTCGGCCAGCACGTCCAAGGCCCGCCGTCCGAAGCTCGGCTCCCCCGCCGCGTCCAGCACGTCGCGCGAGATGCCCAGGCGGAAGCCCGGCCCGGCACTCACTGCGCCGCCTCCGCCAGCGGCGCCAGGATCGCGCGGTAGCCGGCCATCAGCGCGCCCTGGTCGGTGCCGGCCGCCAGCACGTTGAAGCCGAGCTTGCGGTAGCGCGCGGCCCAGCCGGCGTCGGCGGCCATGAACCCGAGGCCCTTGCCGTGGCGGCGCCCGGCTTCCACCACGCGGCGGATAGCGTCGAGGTAGGTGGGATGGTCGAACGCGCCGGGGATGCCGAGGAAGTTGGTCAGGTCGAAGTGCCCGACCCACAGCACGTCGATTCCCGCGGTCGCCGCGATCCCGTCCACGGCCTCCAGGCCGCGCTCGGTCTCGATCTGGGCGATGACGAGGTTGCGGGCGTCGAGCGTCCGCATCTTGGCGCCGACGTCGCCGGGCGCGTAGTCGTCGTGGGCGAAGCCGAACGCCGCGCCGCGGCGGCCCGCCGGCGGGTAGCGGGTGGCTTCCGCGACCGCGCGGGCCTGGGCCGCGCTTTCCACCATCGGCACCATGACGCCGTGGGCGCCGAGGTCCAGGGCGCGGGCGAGGAAGTGGTACTCGCCCCGCGGCACCCGGGCCATGGGGGCGACGCCGAGGCCGCGGCAGGTGGCGGCCAGGCCCTTGAAGGTTTCGAAGCCCAGCCCGGCGTGCTCCATGTCGAACATGGCGAACTCGGCGCCGGCCAGCTTCAGGATCTGGGCGATGCCGGGCGAGAAGAACTCGAACACCATGGCGCCACGCACCGTGTCCCCCCGCATCGCCCTTTCGCGGAGCGTCGCTCCAGCCATGCCGTCCCTCCCGGTTTCGGCCATGCGGCAAGGGTTGCCCCGAACCGCGGGCCATGGACTTGGCAGGTAGGAGGTTCAACCAACGGCCGGCTTGACGCAAGTGGTATAATCAGTATGCCAGTCGAGCATGTTCGAAGCTGTCCCCCGCCGCAGGCTCTCGCAGGGGGTCGTCGGCCAGATCGCGGCGGCGATCCGCGACGGCCGCTACCCGCCGGGGTCCGCCCTGCCGTCGGAGCGGGCGTTGATGGGCGCGTTCGGGGTGGGACGCCCGGCAGTGCGGGAGGCGCTGCTGCAGCTTGAGGCCGATGGCCTGGTCGCGATCCATCACGGGCGGCGGGCCAGGGTCGCCGGACCGTCGCCGCTGCGGCTGGCGCGCGGAATCGAGGCGGCGGTCGGCCAGGCGGCAAGCGGGAGCGACCGCTTCGTCGAGGACGTGAAGGAGACCCGCCTCGTCCTGGAGGTCGCCATGGCGCGGCGGGCGGCGGAGGCTGGAAGCCCGGACGGCATCCGGACCCTGATGGCCGCCCTTGCCGAGAACCAGCGGGCGATCTCGGACCGCGCCCGCTACCTGCAAACCGACATCGCCTTCCACCGGACGATCGCCGCGATGACGGGCAACGCGGTCTTCGAGGCGGCGACGGGCGTGATCCTGGAATGGCTTGCCCGGTTCCGGGTCGATTGCGTCCATGTCGAAGGCGCCAACCTGCTGAGCTACGACGAGCACGCGGGCATCGCCCGCGCCATCGCCGCGCGAGACCCGGACGCCGCCGCGCAGGCGATGGCGCGCCACCAGCAGCGCAGCCACGCGCTCTACCGCGTCCTGGGCGCCGGGGGCGGCGAGCCGAGCCGGCCTGATGCGAGGCCGGGCGCACGCGCTTGGCCGAAAGTCGGGTAGCGAGGAGGGCGGCATGGCGGTTGCAGCCCTGCTTGCCATCCTGGACCGGCATCGCCGGCCCCGCGCGGTCCCGCCGCTTGCTTGGTTTGGAAGAGCTAAGCATCATTCTGCGGAGCGTGTCCACGCGAAGCAGGCAAAATGATGCGTCCCTCAACGACTCCTGAGCAGGCTTTCGTGGCGCAAGCTACGAAAGCCTGCTTAGGGTTGAACGCTTTCCCTGGCCGAGCAGGCGGCAGCCGGGCCAGGATCGTTGACATCGATTCGCCTCCGGCAGCAAGCTCGCGGAACAATCGTTGCCGGGGCCTGCTTGCCGGTCCCGGCACAAGCGGCCCCGGGCAACGCGGGCGGCCAGCAAGGAGGAACCGATGCGCACCATCAAGGGACCCGGGCTGTTCCTGGGCCAGTTCGCCGACGACAAGCCGCCCTTCGACACGCTGCCGGGCATCGCCGCCTGGGCCAAGGACTGCGGGTTCGAGGCCGTGCAGCTCCCGACCTGGGACAAGCGCTTCATCGACATCGAGAGGGCCGCCGAAAGCCGCACCTACGCGCAGGAGGTGACGGGCCAGGCGAAGGAGGCCGGGCTGGTCGTGTGCGACAGCGCGAGCCACCTCCAAGGCCAGCTCTGCGCGGTCAACCCCGCCTATGACACCCTGATGGACGGGCTTTGCCCGGAACACGTCCGCGGCAACCCGAAGAGGCGGCAGGAATGGGCCGTGCAGCAGGTCAAGGGCTGCGCCACCGCGTCCAAGAACATGGGGCTGACCGAGCACGCGACCTTCTCGGGCGCGCTGGTCTGGCCGTTCTGCTACCCGTTCCCGCAGCGCCCGGATGGCCTCGTCGAGGAAGGGTTCGCGGAGCTGGCCCGGATCTGGACGCCGATCCTGGACCACTTCGACGAGGAAGGGGTCGATCTCTGCTTCGAGCTGCACCCGATGGAGGACCTGTTCGACGGCGAAACGTTCGAGATGTTCCTTGCCGCCGTGGGCAACCATCCCCGCTGCAGGATCAACTACGATCCCAGCCACTTCATCAAGCAGGGGCTGGACTACTTGGAATTCATCGACTTCTACCATGCCCGCATCAAGATGTTCCATGTGAAGGACGCCGAGTTCAACCCGTCGGGCAAGCAAGGGTTCTATTCCGGCTACCAGCCCTGGCTGAAACGCGCCGCCCGCGACCGGTCGCTCGGCGACGGCCAGGTAAACTTCGGCGCGATCTTCTCCAAGTTCACCGAGCACGACTTCGCGGGCTGGGCGGTTTATGAGTGGGAATGCTGCATGAAGCACCCGGAGGACGGGGCGCGCGAGGGCGCGGCCTATATCCGCGACAAGATCGTCCGGGTCACCGACAAGGCCTTCGACGACTTCGCGGGCGGCAAGGGCGACCGCGCGTCCAACCGCGCCATGCTCGGCCTGGCTTAGGGGAGGGCCGCATGGCGATCGAGGCTTTCTCCCACGAGGCGGCCGGGCGCAAGCTGCGCCTCGGCATGGTCGGCGGCGGCCAGGGCGCCTTCATCGGCGCCGTGCACCGCATGGCCGCCCGCCTGGACGACCGCTACGAGCTGGTGGCCGGCGCGTTCTCGTCCGACCCGGACAACACGCAGGCTACCGCCCGCGACCTCGGGATCGCGCCGGACCGGGCCTACGCCACTTGGCAGGACATGGCGGAGCAGGAAGCCCGGCGGGACGACGGCATCGACGCCGTGTCCATCGTGACCCCGAACCACCTGCACTTCGGCCCGGCGAAGGCCTTCCTGGAAGCCGGCATCAACGTCATCTGCGACAAGCCGATGACCCTGGACCTGCGCGAGGCCACCGAGCTGGTGGCGGTCGTGCGCAGGACCGGCCTGGTGTTCGTGCTGACGCAGAACAACACCGGCTACCCGATGGTGCGCCAGGCCCGCGCCATGGTCCGGGAAGGCCAGCTCGGCGGCGTCCAGGTCATCCGGGCCTCCTACGTGCAGGACTGGCTCACCGCGCCGATCGACCAGCATGGGCACAAGCAGGCGGCCTGGCGCACCGACCCGGCCCGATCGGGCGCGGGCGGCTGCATCGGGGACATCGGCGTCCATGCGTTCAACCTTGCGGCGTTCATCTCCGGCCTCGACCTGGACAGCGTGTGCGCCGACCTGCGCAGCTGCGTGCCCGGGCGCAGGCTCGACGACAACGCCAACGTGCTGCTGCGGTACGCCAACGGCGCCACCGGCACGCTGTGGGCCAGCCAGGTCGCGCCGGGCAACTTCAACCGGCTGTCCATCGGCGTGTACGGGACCAAGGCCGGCCTGGAATGGGTGGGGGAGGACAACGACAACCTGTTCTTCGCGCCGTTCGGCGAGCCGGTCCGCACCATCACCCGCGGCGGCCCCGGCGCCCACGCCGTCGCCAACCACGCGACCCGCATGCCCCCGCGCCACCCCGAAGGCTACATCGAGGGCTTCGCCAACCTGTATGCCAACGCCGCGGAGCTGATCTGGGCGAAACGGGACGGATGCGACCCGGACCCGATGGCGGCCGACCTGCCGACCGTGGAGGACGGCGCACGCGGCCTCGCGTTCATCGAGGCCTGCGTCACGTCCAGCCGCAACGGCGGCGTGTGGACCAAGGTCCCGGTGGCCCCATGACCGGACCGGCGCCGCAGCCGGCCTGGACCATGTGACGCCCCCCGGGCGCAGGAGCTGACGGGATCACCTCGGCGGGCCCGGTGAAGACGGGCATGGTGAAGACGGGCACGATGAAGACGTAGCCCGCACCCCGCTCGGTCCGAATGACGTCGGATGCACCTGGGCCGGCATCGAGTTTGCGGCGCAGCCGCAGGACCTGCACGTCGATCGTGCGGTCGAGCACGTCTTCCTGTATTTTCGTTGCTTTGATCAAATGCTCCCGGCTGAGTGGCCGTTGCGGCGCATCAAGGAAGGCCAGCAGCAGCGCGTATTCGCCTTTGGTCAGGGCGACCGGCGTGCCCGTCGCGTCGATGACCCGCCGGGTCCGCCGGTCGAGCACCCAGCGGCCGAAGCGGAGCTGGGGAGGCGCCTCGGCGCGTGCAGGCTTGCAGGCACCCTTGCGCGATGCGGTCTCGACACGGCGGAACACCACCCGGACGCGCGCCAGCAACTCGCGCAGCGAGAAAGGCTTCACGATGCAATCGTCGGCGCCAAGCTCCAGGCTGAGGATGCGGTCGTTTTCGTCCTGCATGGCGCCCGCAAGCGTGATCACTGGCAAGCCGAAGCGTGCGCGCAAGCCTCGCAGGATGCCGAAGGCGTTTTCTCGGCCGGGTTGCAAGTCAAGGATGACCAAGCTGAACCGTTCAGCCGTCAGCAGACGCAATGCATCCCGTGTTCCAGCCGTGGCCGTGACCCGCATGTTGTTCTGCCCGAGGTAGTCCGCCACCATCCGCCGTATGCCTGGGTCGTTGTCCACGAGCATGACATGCGGCACAACCGGCTGGCGGTCTGCCTTCTTTGCTGCTGCGCCCTGCTCCGGCCGCTTGCCCGCGTTCATGGGAGGGCTGCTTCCGTGTGGACGGGCGTGCAGACCCGGGATGCACAGGCGCTCAACGTGCTCTGCCGCCGTTGATGCGGCGCCGGGCGGATGTCGGGCAGGCCAGGCTTTGCGTAGCCTGGACCGGCAGGGTCCGCGCCACGCTGTCGGGTGCGACGACGGCCGTCGCCACGCGGGCCGGTGAGAACTTCATGGCTGCTTCCGAACTGTGCTTGCACCGGGTTGATGCACGACGTGGGACGGCGGCATCTGTGACGGAAGACACACTGCGCACCCTGTGCTCGGGGGCCGCGCCGCGCTGACGTGCCGACCGGCTTCGCGCTTCTTGGACCGGTTCGGGCGGAAAGCGTCGATCCGTCGCGCTTGCCGTGGGCTGCGGACGGACAAAGGAACCGCGCGGCGCCGCTGCGCGCGCTGGACGTGCTGCACCTTGCCGTCGTCACGTGTGGCGAAGCTCGGCGCCGTCGGTCGCATCGTTTCAGCGCGCTTCAGGCCCTCTCAGCGCCGGTCCAAGGATGCCTCAAGCGCGACCGCCCATCTCGCCCTCGCCGGCGGTGCCCGCACCTGGAACGAACTGCGCGACTGCATCGTTAGGGCTTGAGGAACGGCACTCCCCTCGTCAGCCAGGAGCGTGCCGGAGGGTCGTCCGTGGTGAAGCCCCCGCCCAACGCCTGCACCAGCGCCACGCTCGCCACCAGCCGCTGCTCCTGGACCGTCAGCGCGGTCTCCTGGTTGGTGAGCAGCGCCGTCTGCTGGGTGATGACGTTGGTGTACGCCTGCGTCCCCGCCCGGTAGGTGCTCAGCGCAATCTGCACCGAGCGTTGGGCCGATCGCACCGCGGTGGCATTGGCTTTCCCCTGCTGCTCCAGGATGCGCAGGGCCGACAGCTCGTCCTCCACCTGCTGGAACGCC
>CAXUIQ010000056.1:0-12791 GCA_964250815.1 uncultured Acetobacteraceae bacterium | reverse complement strand
AGGCGCCGGGCGGGCGCGGCGACACCTGGACCCTGGTGCTGGCGCCGCCCGGCGTGGGGTCGCCTGCGGCGACGGTCCGGGTCGGCTACGGCGCAACCCCGCCGGCGCCGGGCGCATGGGCGCCGCGCAACCCGGCGCTGCACGCGCTGGCGGCGGGTAACGCGGTGGCGCAATCCCTGCGGCTGCTGGAAACCCTGGCGCTTGGAACGTCGGACCGGCACGCTGTTCCTTACCTCGACGGGCGGCTCGACATCGTTGTGGAAAGCGGGGCCGTGGAGAGCGGGGCCGGGTGAGCAGCGCGGGAGCCATTGACATTGCCGCGCTGGTTCCACACGCCGGCGCCATGGTGCTGCTCGGCCGGGTGGAGGCTTGGGATGCGGACGGCATCCTGTGCCGGGCGCGGTCGCACCTGGACGCCGCGAACCCGCTGCGGCGGGATGGGCGGCTGTCCGCGTGCTGCGGCCTTGAGTATGCGTTGCAGGCGGCGGCATTGCATGGCGCGCTGACCGCGGGCGGCACGGCGCAGCGGGCCGGCTGGGTCGCGGCGCTGCGCGGCGTGACGCTGAACGTCGGGCGGCTCGACGTGGCAGAGTTCGGCGAGCTGCGCGTGTCCGCCCGGCTGGAGCGGCAGGAAGCGGGCGGCATCATCTACGCCCTCGCGGTGGGGGCTGCAGACGGCACGCCGCTGCTGTCCGGGCGCGCCACGGTCACGCTGCCCGCATGAGGCGCGCCCTCGTCACCGGCGGCGCCAGCCCGCTGGGCGCCGCGATCTGCCGCAGCCTGGCGGCGGAAGGCCTGCACGTCGTGATCCACGCCCATGCCGGCCTGCCCCGCGCCGAGGCGCTGGCCGCCGAGATCGCCGGCAACGGCGGCTCGGCCGATACCTTGTCCTGCGACCTTGCCGATTTCGCCGCCGCCGAGGCGGCCATGGCGGGCGTGCTGTCGCGCGGCGTGCCGCAGGTGGTGGTTCACAATGCCGGCACCCATGCGGACGTGCCGATGGCGGGCATGAGCGCCGCGCAGTGGCAAGGCGTGCTCGACGTGTCGCTCGGCGGGTTCTTTGGCGCAGTCCGGCCGCTGCTGCTGCCGATGATGGCGACCCGGTGGGGCCGGATCATCGCCGTGTCGTCGGTCTCGGCGCTGCTGGGCAACCGGGGCCAGGTCAACTACGCCGCCGCCAAGGCTGGGCTGATCGGCGCCGTGAGATCATTGTCGCGGGAGGTCGCGAGCCGGGGCATCACGGTGAACGCCGTGGCGCCCGGCGTCATCGCCTCGCCCGCGGCCGACGCGGCGGTAAGCGCCGAGCGCATCGCGGAGATCGTGCCGATGAAGCGCGCCGGGCGGCCGGAGGAGGTGGCGGACCTGGTGGCGTTCCTGGCGTCCGACCGCGCCGGCTACATCACGGGCCAATGCGTCTCGATCAACGGCGGAATGGCTTGACGGGTGCGGCGGCCCCGCGACAGCTTGGGCATGAAGGAGAGCACGGGATGGCGGACCAGATCCAAGAGTGCGACGTTCTGGTCATCGGCGGCGGCCCGGCCGGCTCGACCGCGGCGGCGCTGCTGGCGGAGCGCGGGCGGGATGTCGTGCTGCTCGAAAAGGAAGCACATCCGCGGTTCCACATCGGCGAGTCGCTGCTGCCGCGCAACACTGCCCTGTTCGACCGGCTCGGCCTGCGCGAGCAGGTCGCCGCCATCGGCGTGCACAAGCCCGGCGCCGAGTTCGTGTCCGACGCCACCGGGCAAAGCGTGCACTTCGCCTTCGCGCTCGGCCTCGACAAGCAATACACCTACTCCTGGCAGGTCCGCCGGGCCGAATTCGACGAGCTGCTGTTCCGCACCGCCTGGTCCCGCGGCGCCCGCGCGGAGGAGAACACCCGCGTGACCGATGCCCAGTTCGCCCCGCCGGGGGGACGGGCACTGGTGACGGCGGCCGGGCCGGACGGCACGCTGCGCCAGTATGCGCCCCGCTTCGTGCTGGACGCCTCCGGCCGCGACACCTTCCTTGCGGGCAAGCTCCGCACCAAGGAAAGCAACAAGCACAACACGACAGCCGCGCTTTACGCGCATTTCCGCGGCGTCGAGCGGCGCGGCGGCGCGCTTGAGGGCTACATCACCGTCCACCTGGCCGAGGACGGCTGGTTCTGGATGATCCCGCTGCCCGGCGACGTGATGAGCGTCGGCTTCGTCGGCGACCAGTCGGCCTTCAAGGGGCGCCGCGGCACGCCGCACGACCTGCTCATGGACCGCATCGGCGGCAGCCCGACCGTCAGCGCCCGGATGCGCCGGGCCGAGCTGCTGGGCGATGTGGCCAGCACCGGCAACTACTCGTACCGCGCCGCCGCCGCCTGGGGCGAGGGGTACATGATGATCGGGGATGCGTTCGGCTTCGTGGACCCGGTGTTCTCCAGCGGCGTGCTGCTGGCGATGACGGCGGGCGACCTGGGCGCCGACGTGGCCGACGCCTGGCTCGACGACCGGGCCGCCGGGCGGGCCAAGGCACGGCGGGTGGAGCGCGACGTGACGCATGCCATGCAGCGCATCAGTTGGCTGATTTACCGCATCAACACCCCGGCGCTGCGCCACCTGTTCATGGCGCCGAAGAACGTCTTGCGGATGCGCGACGGGCTGGTGAGCCTGCTGGCCGGCAACCTGCGCGGGAGCTGGGGCGCGATGGTCCCGGTGCTGGCGTTCAAGGGGGTGTACTACGCGATGTCGCTGGCGATGCGCCTGGGCCTGCATCCCGCGCCGCCAGCCGCGCCAGTACGGCTCGCGCCCGCGGAGTAGGCCGCGCGCAACCGGGCGGCGTGCGGCGGCCCGCTGCGCGGCGTCCGCACACGCGACGGTTATGGAATGCATGCCTTGGTTCTGCGTGCAATTGCGGGAATCGCCGTGTTAGCGTTCGGGTGGTGGCCGAAGCGGCCCATGCCTTCGGCCCTCCTGCGCACTCAACAATGGGCAAAAGGAGGAACGCATGTCAGACCTTTCCATGACGGCCTACGGGGTTGCGGCGCCTGCTCCGACCGTGCGGCGGATCGGCCTCGCCGACCTTCAGGCGGCGCTTGCCGAGGGCTGGAGGGACTTCCTCGCCATCCCCACGCAGCTCGTGTTCCTGTGCATCCTTTATCCGATCATCGGGCTGGTGGCGGCGCGGGTCGCGGTCGGCAACAACCTGCTGCCGCTGGCCTTCCCGCTCGTCGCCGGGTTCGCGCTGGTCGGGCCGGTGCTGGCGATCGGGCTGTATGAACTCAGCCGGCGGCGGGAGGCCGGCCTGCCGGTGTCCTGGCTCAACGCCTTCGACGTGCTGCGCAGCCCGGCCATGCTCTCGGTCGCCATGCTGGGCGGCGTCCTGTTCGTGATCTTCGCCGCCTGGCTCGGCGTCGCGCGGGCGATCTACGCCTTGACGATCGGCGGCGAGGCGCCGCTCGGGATGGGCGACTTCATCGGAACGATCCAGGCGTCGCCCCATGCGTGGGAACTGCTGCTGGTCGGCAATGCCGTCGGGTTCCTGTTCGCGCTGCTGGTGCTGACGATCGCCGCCGTGTCGTTCCCGCTGCTGCTGGACCGCCACGTGAGTCCCGTGGTCGCGGTGCAGACCTCGGTCCGGGCGGTGCTGGCCAATCCCGTGACCATGCTGGCCTGGGGGTTCGTGGTGGCGGCCGTGCTGCTGCTGGGCTGCCTGCCGCTGTTTGTCGGGCTTGCGGTTGCGATGCCGGTGCTTGGCCATGCGACGTGGCACCTGTATCGCCGCGTGGTGGCGCCGGGCTGACCCGGGCCAGCGGCCGGCCGGTTCAGGCTGCGCGCCGCCTGGATCGCCGCGGCCCTGCTGTGCGCCGGCTGCGGTTTGGCCGCAGTTGCGCCGCCGCAGGTCGAGGTGGCCGCCGTCGAGCTGCGCGGCGTCGGGCTGCTCGACCAAACCCTGGGCGCCACCTTGTGCGTCACCAACCCGAACAGCTCGGAGCTGGCGTTCCGGCGCATCCAGGTCACGGTGGGTGCGGCCGGCAGCCCGTTGGCGGAAGGAGCCAGCGAGGTGCCGGTGCGCCTGCCTCCCCGGTCATCGACGCTGGTGCCGTTCACGGTCGTGAGCACCATGCGGAACCTCGGCCCGCAGCTCCTTGACGTCCTCGGCACCGGATCGGTCGAGTATCGGCTGCACGGGTCCGTCACGCTGGACACCCTGGGCATCACCGTGCCGTTCAGCCGCAGCGGGCGGCTGGGGCTGCTGGCAGCCGGGCGGGAGCTTCTGGCCGACGCCACCGCCCCTGCCAGGCTTCGCTGCCTCCCGAGCCTTTGATGCCTGCACGCCCGGCCCGTGCCAGGGCAGCGCAAGGGCTTGCCGGCCAGTGGCCTGTTGAACGAAGCGGCGTGCCGCGGCCATCCCGTGCCGGAGTTCCGATGAGGTATCCGGGACACGGGAACTGCGCCATGTCCTGCCGCTGCGGCCGTGGCAAAGCGGACATCCAGGCCGAAGGTGCGGAGGCATCAGATGCTTCCAACTTTCCCGCCAGTTGGGTGGCAACCGTGCGAGGATGGACGCGCTGTTCTTGAGCGCACCTGTTTCAGGCAAGGAGGACGATCATGGCGGACAGCACGATGATGGCGCAGGTTGCCGGAAAAGACGGCTTCATCGCCGCCCTCGACCAGAGCGGCGGATCGACGCCTGGCGCCTTGCGCCTGTACGGCGTCCCGGACAGCGCCTACAGCGGCGACGCCGAGATGTTCAGGATGATCCACGAGATGCGCGTCCGCATCATGACCGCGCCCGCCTTCAACGGCGACAAGGTGATCGCCGCCATCCTGTTCGAAGCCACCATGGACGGGCAGGCGCAGGGCAAGCCGGTCCCGGCCTTTTTGTGGGAGGACCGGGGCGTCGTGCCCTTCCTGAAGGTGGACAAGGGGCTGGAAGCCGAAAGCGACGGCGTCAGCCTGATGAAGCCGATGCCGGGCCTCGACGACCTGCTCGCCCGGGCGGTGAGGCTCGGCATCGCGGGGACCAAGATGCGCTCGGTGATCAACCTGCCGTCCCCCGACGGGATCGCGGCCGTGGCGAGGCAGCAGTTCGAGGTGGCCGCGCAGATCGCCGGGCACGGCCTCATGCCCATCATCGAGCCGGAGGTTTCCATCAAAAGCCCGGACAAGGCCAGCGCGGAGGCCATCCTGCTGGCGGAACTGACCCGGCACCTCGATGCCCTGCCGGAGGGCCGCCAGGTGATGCTCAAGCTGACCATCCCGGACCGCCCGGACTTCTACGCGCCGCTGATCGGCCACGGGCGCGTCGCCAGGGTCGTGGCGCTGTCCGGCGGCTACCCGCGCGCCGACGCCTGCCGGCGCCTGGTGGCCAACCACGGCATGATCGCGAGCTTTTCGCGGGCGTTGATCGAGGATCTCCGGCATTCCATGGACGACGCCGCGTTCGACGCGGCGCTGGCGGCAGCCATCGACGAGATCTACCAGGCGTCCGTCAGCAAAACCTGATCCAGGCTCGGCGGACGCACGCCCGTTGCGGGCGCTCGTTCGGAGGAGCGCGGACGCAGCCTGACCATCCCCTGCTGCGGTTCTCCCGCGTTCCGCGTGGATCGCGGCGGCTTTGCGCTAGGATTTGGGGGCGGCTGCCGCAATGCCCATGGAGCGGGGCCTTCGCCGCCAGGCTGGATGCGGACGGGGCCGCGGCGCGCGCCGCCCAAACAAGACCCTGGAGCAGCAGCCAGGCCGAGGGGCAGGTCAACCGGCCCAAGCTGCCGACCCGGCAAAGCTACGGCCGCGCCGGCTTCGACCCGCTGCGACGGCGCGTTCTGACGGCGGCATGATCCACGCACGGTGCGGGAGAAGCTCCGCAGCGGGGGTTGGTCACGAGCCTGTGCGCCACGGCCCCATGGGCAGCAGTGTCGCGCACGGCCGCATCACGCCCGGCGGCGGCGAAGGCACGCGAAGCCGAGCAGGCCGGCGCCGAGCAAAGCAAGGCTGGCAGGCTCGGGCACCTGCGTCGCGACGACCTGGAGGTTGTCGATGTTGTCCCAGAACGTATCGCCCGTCGCCGATGCCGGCAGGTTGACCAGCAGCGTGTCCACGACCTGCCCCGACAGGTTCGCCGCCCGCTCCGGCGTCCAGTTCGTGTAAGGGGCTGCGTTCACCGTCGGCAGCGTGTAGGTGTCCGAGCCGACCGTGGCGCCGCCGAGCAGACCGGTCACGGTGATCGTGCCTGTGGTCCCGGTTGTGAGGTTGTAAGCGCTGAACTCGAGCCCGGCGAACTGGAAGGTGCTTCCGGCCGCGCTCGTCACCCGCAGCACGCCGCCGCCGCCGGACCCATCCCCCTCCATGTCCTGGCCAGGGTTCCCGTTCGGGCTGACGTAAAGCGAGCCTGGCCCCGGAGCGTAGGTGAAGCCGCTTTCCGTGACCGGCGCCGTGAAGTACTCCGGAGGCGCCGTCTCGAAGGTGATCGTCGCCGCGGCGGTGCGCGCAGGGGCGAGCGCCACGGCAAACGCCGTCGCCAGGAGGATGGGAAGCGGCCCTGGAATTCCGAACACGACGATCCTCCTTCAAGTCCTGGCACCCACTCGCAAGCACGGCTGCGACGGGCCTTGGACGGTTGCCCCAGCCGCCATCACTACCCTCCCGAGTGGCCGAAGGCCAGCGCCTAGAGACGAGGCAATGCCCGGGATGCCGCTCGGCAACACCCTGCAAATTGACTCGACACCCCTCGCTTATACAGAATTATAGAGAATTGATGAGATTTGGAGGAGTCTGCCTGTCACTGCCTATGAACAAGCCCATGCCATGAACGATTTTTCGGCTTATTTGCTGGTAGCAGACAGGCAAGAAAGCAATTATGCTGACCGGTGTTGTGGTCCGCAAGGATGGATGGCCAAGATCGATACGATGACTCCATGCAGCGACCCTGAAATCCGGCCGGCGCTGGCTGAGTGCTCTCGGAAGGAGCAGGCCTGGCATACGTCGGCCTCCAGCGCTTCCGCGCGTCCTGCCAAGCGAATGGGACGGTCGGCCCATGCGCTCGGCGCGCCTGGACAGGCGGCGATGGCCAGCGCCCCCTGCCCGAATCGCAAGAGCGGCCCGACGTGCTGCCGACCGGCCGCCGCAACGGCCGCGCCGCGCCGGATGCGCTTCGGGGCGTCGCCAAGCCATCAGGCGCAAACCCTGGAAAGGACCGCCACCCGGCGGCGCCTGGGACCGCGGCAACCGAGGATGCGCAGGGCGCCGCTTGTTTGTTGGTCGCCGGTCCCGCCGGGTCGGCAGTCCGCATCGGCATTGCGCCCCTGCGCACGCCGCGCCGGGGGGCGTGGGCCGGCCACGACGTATGGGCAGCCGCCACCACGGCGCACGTCGGGCGGTGGCCCCGCATGGCTCGCGGCGGGCAGCCACGGCCGCATCGCGCTTCGCGTGCTGGTTCCTGAAGCCTCGGAAGGGATGGGAAACGCATCATGCCGCTTGACCAGGCGCCGCAAGCAAGCAGCCAAGCCGTCGTGACGCGGCGCAGGCTCTTTCGATCGACGAAGTCCTACGGCCACGCCGAAGGGCTGTCCTGCGTCTTCCGCCAATGGCAGGCCGGCCATTCGCATTGCCGCCTGCTGCATGGCTATGCCCTCGCTTTCACCTTCGTGTTCGTGGCCGAAGAACTCGATGAGCGCAACTGGTGCTTCGACTTCGGCGGCCTCAAGCCCGTCAGGGCTTGGCTGCACGAGATGTTCGACCACACGCTGGTCGTGGCGGCAGACGATCCGGAACTCGGGGAATTCGAGCGGCTCGCGGAGCGCGGCCTGGTCGCCCTCCGGGTCTTGCCGGTGGTGGGGTGCGAGGGCATCGCCCGCATCGCGTTCGAGCACGTGGCGCGGTTCGTCGCCGGGGCCGCCGGCGGGCGGGTCCGGCTGGAACGGGTCGAGGTCAGCGAGCACAGCGGCAACAGCGCGAGCTACAGCGAGGACGACCCCGAGCCGCCGCCGGTGCCCGGCCCCGCCCGCACCGAAGCCTCGCGCGGCGGGGACCGCCCATGACGGCCCAGGTGTCCCGGAGATGGGCCGTCGCCTGCGGCATCGCCATGGCCGGCTCCGCCCTGGCCCGTCCGGCCAGGGGCGGCACCCTCCCCTCGCCTGCCGCAAAGAAGATGCTGACGATAACCGGGTCGATCACGAACACGAACGAGGGCGACGCGGCCGTGTTCGACCGGGCCATGCTGGAAGCGCTGGGCATGGAAGGGTTCGAAACGTCCACGCCCTGGTACGACCGGCCCGTGCGGTTCGAGGGCGTGCGGATGCAGCGCCTCATGCAGGCCGTCGGCGCATCCGGAACGCGGGTGATCGCGATTGCCCTCAACGACTACGCCATTGAAATCCCGATGGCCGACTTCGAGCGCTACGGCACGCTCCTGGCGATGAAGCGCGACGGCGTGGACATGCCGGTGCGCGACAAGGGGCCGCTGTTCATCGTTTATCCCTACGACAGCAAGCCCGAACTGAAGTCCCAGCAGTTCTACAGCCGCTCCGCCTGGCAAGTGGCGAAGCTCGTCGTGAAGTAGAGTTGGGGGGCGCGTTGCGGGGCGTGGGTTCGCGCCTGGTCAAGCAGGGCCTGCTTGGCCTCGTCCTGATCCTGGCGCTCGCAGCCGCCTACACGTCCTCCTTGATCGTGCAGCGGCAGCAGGCGCTGCGCGAGGTGTCCCGCTACAACCTGACCTGGCTCGTGAGCCAGGCGGCCCTGGAAGTGTCGCGGCTGCAAGGCGTGACGGCGGCGGCCCTGGTGCCCGGCAGCGGAGTGGACGAAGACGACGTCCAGCTCTGGCTCGACATCGTCACGAACCGCGCCCAGCTCTTCCAAGGCGGCGAGATCGCGGAGTTCGTCGCCACCTCGCCCGAGCTGGGCGCGATCGTGGCGGATTTCCACAAGGCCGTCCGCGAAGGGCAGGCCGCCATGGAGGAGCCGCCCACGCCGGAGCGGCTGCGCCGGGTGCTGGCGCTGTTCGGGGCGCTGAACGTGCCGATGTCCCACCTGGCCTCGGCGGCGAACACCCATGGCGGCGAGCTTGTCGAGCAGGACCAGCGGCAGCTCGGCAACCTGCACTGGCTGTTCGCGGCGATCCTGGGCGCGCTCACGCTGTGCGCGTTCAGCCTCATCGGCGCGCTGCTCCGGCACAACCGCCTGCTTGCCCAGGCCAGGGAGAAGGTCGAGCAGCAGAACCGGACGTTGGAACGGCGCGACCGCGAGCTGCTGTCGCAGAACGCCCGCATCTTCTTCATGGCGCACCACGACGCCCTGACCGGCCTGCCGAACCGGGTGATGTTCCAGGAGCGGCTCGAAGAAGCGTTGGCGCAGCAGCGGCGCCGGGGCGACGGCATTGCCCTGCTCTGCCTCGACCTCGACCACTTCAAGCAGGTGAACGACACGCTTGGCCACCCGGCCGGCGACATGCTGCTGAAGACCGTCGCGGAACGGCTTCGCCAGTGCGTGCGCGAGGGCGATGTGGTGGCCCGGCTCGGCGGCGACGAGTTCGCCGTCCTGCAATGCGGCGCCGGCCAGCCAGGATATGCCAGCGGGCTGGCGCAGCGCATCGTCGCGACGCTCGGCGGCCCCTACGACCTTGGCGGCGACCGGGCCGTCATCGGGGCAAGCGTGGGCGTCGCCGTCGCCACCTCCGAGCTGTGCTCGGCCGACGTGCTGCTGCGCAACGCGGACATCGCGCTGTACCGCGCCAAAGCCGACGGGCGCGGCGGCTTCTGCCTTTTCGAGAGCGGGATGGACGACCAGGTGCAGGCGCGGCGGGCCCTTGAGCGCGACCTCCGCGAAGCCCTCGTCCGGCACGAGTTCGAGGTGTTCTACCAGCCGGTGTTCCAACTGCAGGACCGGCGCCTCAGCGGGTTCGAGGCCCTGCTGCGGTGGCGCCACCCGGACCGGGGCTTGGTGTCGCCGGCGGAGTTCATCCCGGTCGCCGAGGAACTCGGCCTGATCGTGCCGGTCGGCGCCTGGGTTCTCGCCCAGGCCTGCACGGATGCGGCCACCTGGCCCATCGAGATCAGGGTCGCGGTCAACCTTTCGCCGGTCCAGTTCTACAGCCCCGGCCTTGTGGCAGCCGTGCAGCGGGCCTTGCAGGTGTCCGGACTGCCGGCGCACAGGCTGGAGCTGGAGATCACGGAATCGGCGCTCCTGCAGGACAGCAAGACGGTGCTGGCGACGCTGCACGAGCTGCGCGCCCTCGGCCTGCGGACCGCGCTCGACGACTTCGGGACCGGCTATTCCTCGCTCAGCTACCTGCGGAGCTTCCCGTTCGACAGGCTCAAGATCGACCAGTCGTTCGTGCGCGAGATGACGCAGCGTCCGGACTGCCGGACGATCGTCAGGTCGGTCCTCGACCTGTCCCGCGAGCTGGGCATGTCCACGACGGCGGAAGGGGTGGAAACGGAGGACCAGCTCGACCTGCTTTCTCGGGACGGCTGCACGGAGGTCCAAGGCTTCCTGTTCGACCGGCCGCGTCCGGCCGCGGACATCCGGCACTGGTTCGCGCCCGGGGCAAGCTGGATGGGGACGGCGCGCGAGCCGGGCGTCGCGGGGCCTCCGGGGGGCCGGCAGGCGGCAGGCCGGTTTTCGGGAACCGCGGCAGCGCTGTAACGGGGCGCCAAACGGACCAACCTCCCACGGTTTTCGCGCCCCGCCTGCTCAAAGTCTGCTCAAAGGTGGTCGCCGAGATAGACGCGCTGCAGCAGCGTGCCCGCACGCAGCGCCTCCGGCGTGCCTTCTCCCACGATCCGCCCGGTTTCCACCAGGTAGCCGTAATGGGCGTGGCGCAGCGCCTTTTCCACAAGCTGCTCCACCAGCAGCACCGCCGTCCCCGACGCGCACAGGCCACGCGCCGCCGCGAGGATGCGGTCCACCAGCACGGGAGACAAGCCGCCGGACGGCTCGTCCAGGATCAGCAGCCGCGGCTCGGCGATCACGCCTTGGCCCACGGCCAGGATCTGCTGCTGGCCGCCGCTGAGCCGGGACGCTTGCAGGTGGCGGCGCTCGGCCAGCTCCGGGAACAGGCCGTAGATGGCGGGCAGCTTTGCCCGGTCGCCCCGCGGGGCGCGGGCGTAGGTGCCCAGCAGCAGGTTGTCCTCGACCGACAAGGTGGTGAACACCCGGTGGCCTTCCAGCACGGGGACGATGCCGGCCCGCACCCGGCCGCGCGGGGTTGCACGGCTCAGGTCCTGGCCGCCCAGCAGAACCCGGCCGCCCCGGCTGGGCACCAGCCCGCAGACGGCGTGGAGGATCGTACTCTTGCCGGCGCCGTTGCGGCCCAGCACCACCACGAACTCGCCTTCCCCGACCGACAAGCCGACGCCATGCACGACCTCGGCCTTGCCGTAGCTGACGTGCAGGTCCTCCACCTGCAGCAGCGCGGGGCGAGGCGGCCGGGCGGCCGTCATGCGCCGAGGTACACGCGGTTCACCTCGGGGTCCGCACGCACCGCGGCAGGGACGCCCTGGGCGATGACCACGCCGCGGTCCAGGGTCGTCACCCCGGAGCAAAGGCGGAACACGAAGTCGGTGTGGTGCTCCACCAGCAGCACGCCGACGCCGGATTCGGCCACCGTCCGCACCACGGCTTCCAGGTGGCCGATCTCGGCGCCGGTCAGGCCGCCCGCCGGCTCGTCCAGCAGCAGGAAGCGGGGCCGGGCGGCCAGGGCGCGGGCGATTTCCAGGAAGCGTTGCTCGGCGTGCTCCAGCACGGCGGCGGGGCGGTGCAGGGTGTGGCCCAGGCCGAGGCCGCACGCCAGCTCCTGCGCCCTCGCCCGCAGCGCCCGCTCCCGCCGGGCCGTGCCGGGCAGGGACAGGGCGGCGGCCAGGAAGCTTTGCGGCGCGTCGCGCCAAGCGCCGACCAGGGCGTTGTCCAGAACGCTCAGGGCGCCGACCAGCCGCGGCTTCTGGAAGGTGCGGGCGATGCCCATGCGGGCGCGCTGCCGCACGGAAGCGACGGCCAAAGCCGCGCCGCCCAGCCGCACGGTCCCGCCATCCGGGGCGTGGTAGCCCGAGAGCATGTTGAGCAGCGTGGTCTTGCCGCTGCCGTTGGGGCCGATCAGCCCATGGACCTCGCCCGGGGCCACGGACAGCGACACCCCATCCAACGCCAGAACGCCGCCGAAGTGCTTCGTGACCTCCTGCGCGTGCAGCCCGCTCACTGCGGACCCGGCGCCAGGGCGGCGCGCAGCCGGTCCAGATCGGGGCGCACGACGTGGCTCACGTGGCGGCCCCGGCCTGCCAGGCGGTCGCCCAGCGCGCGCAGCAGCGGCCCGATCCCCTCCGGCAGCAGCAGCACGCCCACGAGCAGCAGCAGGCCGTAGAAGAAGGTGCCGAGCTTCGCCAGCGGCGCCACCACCTCCGGCAGCGCCGTCAGCACGGCCGTGCCCAGCAGCGGCCCCAGGATGCTGCCGCGCCCGCCGATGATGATGCACACGAAGAAGAACAGGCCGATGTCGAAGGCGAAGGTGTCGGGCGTGATGTAGCTTTGCAGCGCCGCGAACAGCGCGCCGGAGACGCCCGCCGTGACGCCGCTGAACACGAACACCGTGAGCTTGCACCGGAACACGGAGATGCCGGCCGCGGCCGCCGCCACCGGGCTGTCCCGCACCGCGAGCAGGGCGCTGCCCCAGATGCGCCGGGCCACGTTCCCCGTGAGCCAGGTCACGGCCGCCGCCACGCCCAGCACCAGCCAGTACAGCCCGGGCGGCGTGTCGAACGGCGCGGGGAAGCCCGGCACCGCCAGCCCGACCCCGCCGCCGGTCACGCTGCCCAGCGCCAAGGACAGCTCCGCCAC
>CAXUIQ010000055.1:8640-12839 GCA_964250815.1 uncultured Acetobacteraceae bacterium | reverse complement strand
CCCCACTCCCCCCCCCCCGCCCCCCGCGGGGCGGTGGCCGGGCGGCGCGGCCCGACGCGCGGCGCGGCTCACCGGGGGGCTGCTGGCCGCGCCCAGCGCCGCCGCCAAGCGGAGCGCCGCGCCCTCCTCCACCCCGGGCATGGCCCGGAACCCCGCCAAGGCCAGCTCCCCGGTGGTCAGCGTGCCCGTCTTGTCGAACACGACGGACGTGACCTCCGCCAACTGCTCCAGGAACGCCGCCCCTTTGATAAGGATTCCATGGCGTGCCGCGACCGAGATCGCCGCCACCGCCGTGGCCGGCGCCGCCAGCACCAGCGCGCAGGGGCACGACGCCACCAGCACCGCAAGCGTCGCCGCCGTGTCCCCCGTGCCGAACCACGTTCCGGCTGCGACCAGCAGCACCAGCGCCATGTAGTGACCGGCGTAGCGCTCCAGCAGCCGGGCCACCGGCGGCTTGGCCCGCTCGACCGTCCGCATCAGCGCGATGATCTTGCCAAGCGTCGTGTCCGCGCCGAGGCGCACGACCTCAAGCTCCAGCCGCCCGTCCGTGTTGATGGAGCCGGCCAGCGCCGTGTCGCCCACGCCCACATCGACCGGCACGCTCTCGCCGGTGAGGGATGCCATGTCGAGGCTCGCTTCGCCCCCTCGCACGATCCCGTCCACGGGGACGCGCCCGCCGGGGAGCAGCTCGATCCGGTCGCCCGAGCGCAGGTCCACCGTGGGGACGGTGGCGGCGGTCCCGTCCGGACCCAGGCGCCGCGCGTGCGTCTCGGTCAGCCGACCCAACGCCCGGATCGCCTCGCGCGAGCCGAGCAGGCTGCGCTCTTCCAGCACGTGGCCGACGATCATGATGATCGGCAGCACCGCCGCGGTCATCAGGTCGCCGCTGGCCCAGGCGGCGATCAGCGCCACCGCGATCAGCCGGTCGGTCACGCCGTGCAGGCTGGGATGGCGCAGGCTGTGCCAGGCGGAGGCGACCACCGGCACGGCGACCAGCAGGGCGGCCGCGCCCGCCACCAGGTCGGCCAGCATCCGCTCTCCCGGAAACGCCGCCTGCCACAGCACCGCCAGCAGCAGCAGCCCGGCCGCAGCCATCGCGAGCGTGATCCGCAGCGCCAGCATCCCGCGCTCGGCCATGGCGAGCAGCCCCGCGCCGGGCAGGGCAGCGCCGGGCCGCGCAGCAGCGGGGTGGACGGCGGCGCTCATGGGCGGGCGCCGGCGGAAGAAGTCGCGGGCAGGATCACCCGGGCGCCGTTCGGGTCCACGGCGGTCAGCCGTCCGACCTTGTGCAGCAGCGGCGCCAAACGGTCGCGGTAAAGCTGGTCCAGGGCGGCGGGGCGGCTCGCGGGCGTCATGCCAGCCTGGATGCCGGCGATCCCCGCGGTGCGGCTGCGCGCCTCTCCGACCCGTTCCTCCGCGCCGGCCTGGGCCGTGGTCAGCAGCCGGTCGCGCTCGCGGTCGGCGGCTTGCAGCGTGCGGGCCGCCTCCGTGCGGGCGCTCGCGATGCCCTGCTCGGCAAGCTGCACGGCGACCAGCACGCCGTCGGAGGCGACCTTGGCGGCGGGCGGCAGGGCGGCGGCCACGTCGATGCGGGCCACCACGACCCCGAGCGGCGCGCCCTGCGCCTGGAGGTCAGCCAAACGCCGGTTCATCGCCGCCATGAGGTCGCCCCGCAGCGCCTGCCGCCGATTCTCCACCGAGACGCTCCGCGCCGCGTCGGCGCGGTCGGGCCGGGCCACCAGGATGTCGTCCAGCTCGCGCGCCGCCGCGACGCCGACCGCGCTGGCGGAGAACAGCCGTTGCAGCGCCGGCCCGACATGCTCCCGCGCCAGGTAATAGGCCGCGCCGTCCGCGACCTGGTAGGCAATGGTGGCCGAAAGCAGCACGACGCCGCCGTCGCCGGTCAGGTAGCTGCCGGCGCCCTCCGGGATGGCGAGGTCGCTGGCGTCGGTGAACACGTCCTGCAACCCCGCCTTCCGCGCGGTGGTCGCCGTGCGCAGGGTGAGCAGCCGGTCCGCGCCCGGCACCAGCTCCACCTGCCCGACCGGGCGCGGCCAGGACAGCACCAGCCCGGCCCCTTGCACGCCCACGATCCGCCCGAAACGCAGCACCACCGCCTGGCTGTCCGCGGGCACCTGCCGCCAGTTCGACGCCACCCAGACGGCCGCCAGCAGCGCGATGGCGGCGAACAGCACGCGGAAGCCGATGGCAACCGACTGGGCGACGGGGCCGTCCGGCTCGGCCGGCGCGCTCACCGTGCGGACCCCACGTCCTGGTTTTCCGGCGTCAAAGGCGCCGCGCCCGGCGGACCCCGCACCAGCATGTCGAACGGCGCCGCGTCCGTGCGCAGCACCATGCGGGTGTTCGGGCCGACCACGCTGCCCAGCGTGTCCATGGAGCGCAGCAGCGCATACAGCCCGGGGTCGGCCTGGTAGGCGCGGGCCTGGATCCGGGCGGCCTCCTGGCGGGACGCGGCCTCGATGTCGGCGGCCTCCGTGCGGGCGCGGGCGACGGTGATCCGGGCGTCGCGCGTCGCCTCCGCGCGCAGCTCCGCGGCGGCGCGCAGGCCCTCCGCCGTGCGGGCCGCCGCCACCGTTTCCCGCTCCGCCCTCATGCGCGCGACGGTCGCGGCGAGCGTCGCTTCCGGCAGGCTGAGCCGGTCGATGCCGACCTGCCGGATCTGCACGCCGTAGGTGTCCAGCGCTTGCCGCTCGACCTGCGCGCGCAAGCGGGCCTCGAAGTCGGGGAGGCGCTGGCGCGCGGGGTCGGTGTCCACCAAGTCCGCCAGCTCGAAGCTGCTGGCGGTGACTTGCAGGGCGGCGCCGACCAGGCTGCGGAGCTGCCGCGCGGCCTCGTCCGGCTCGTTGCGCACGGCGCGGAGGAACTGGCGGATGCGGGCCGGGTCGTCCGGCACCTGCCAAGCGGCGTAGGCCTGCACGAGGATGCGCAGCCCGTCCCTGGTGCCCACGTCCTGCAGCCCGGTCGAGGTGGTGCGCAGCCGCAGATCGACCGGGATCACGCTCTCGATCGGGGTCGGCAGCTTCCAAGCGAGGCCCGGCGCCGTCAGCACGCGCGACAGGTCGCCGAACCGGGTGATCACCGTCGCCTGCCCGGCGCCCACGGTCACGGACGCCGCCGCGAATACCGCCGCCGCCACGACCAGCCCGGCCAGCGCGAAGCGCACGCCGACCCGCAGGCGGCGAAGGCCGGGCGGCCCGGCCGCTTCCGGCTCCTCGTGGTCATGGTGGTCATGGCCGTGGCTGTGGTCGTGGAACATGCGGCACCCGGGTTCAGTCGTCGTCGGCGGGGCGGCCCGCGGGCGCGCCGAAGGAGCGCAGGTCGATCACTGGGGCGTCCGCGCCGTGCAGGCGGTGGTCCACGATCACCAAGGGCGACTTGGCCAGCGCCGCGGACAGGTTGGCAAAGTAGCGCTCCAAAAGAAAGGCCTGGCCGCCGGCGCGGGCGGCGTCCTGGTCGGCCGTGAACGTCCGCAGCGCCGCTTCCGCCTGGCCCACGGTTTCCGCCGCGGCGCCGCGGGCGCCGGTGGTGAGGTCGGCCGAGGTTTGCCGCGCTTTGGCGGCGGAAGCCTGCGCGCGTCCGCGCTCGGTGGCGACCGCGGTGCGGGCGGTGATCTCGGCGGCTTGGACGTTGTGGTAGGCTTCGGCTGCCGCGACGGGCGGGTGGACAGCCTCGATGACGATGCCGACCAGCTCGATGCCGCTGCCCAACCGGTCCAGCTCGGCCTGCAGCCGCGCCCGGAGGCTTTCGGCCAAGCCTCGGTTGTCGCCCAGCATCTCGGCCAGCGTCTTGCCGGCCAGCACCCGGGCGAGCAGCCGCCCGGCCTCCGCGCGCACCAGGGCGTCCGGCGTCGCGACGGCGTAGGCCGCGCGCAAGGCGGAAGCGTCGCCGAGGCCCGTCCGGAACAGCGCCTTGATGTCCACGCTGACCACCTGGAAGCTTTGCGCGCCGGACGTGTCGAGGCTGGCGAGCAGGTAGGACACCTCCGCCACGTGCGTGCGGTCCCAGAGCCGGTCGGCGAAGGCGGGAGCCGGGGCTTCCGCGCCGCTGCGGCCCTCGATGGCGTTGAAGTCCCCGAGCGCCACGGAATGCACGACGCCCAGCTCCACCCGGCGGACCCGTCCGAACGGCCACGGCAGGCCGAGGTGGATGCCGGGCTGCCAGACGGCGACGGGCGAGCC
>CAXUIQ010000055.1:3914-8630 GCA_964250815.1 uncultured Acetobacteraceae bacterium | reverse complement strand
CGCCCCCCCCCCCCCCCCCCCCCCCGCCGGCCGGGGGGGCCCGCGGCCCCCCCCCGGGGCGCCCCCCCCGCCGAACCGCTCGTAGATCCCGCGCTCGTCGAGGTCGAGCAGCGCGACGCCGGGCAAGCCCCAGGCGACCAGGGCCAGGGCCGCCGCCATCGGCAGCGCCGCGGCCCGCGCGTAGCGGAGCGCCCAGCTCCGGGAAAAGTCGAGGCCGAGATGGGCGCGGATCGGCGACGCGAGGCCCTCCGGCGCGATGCGGCGCGGACGCAGCAGCAGCGTCGCCAAGCTCGACACCGCCGCCCGCGCCGCGGCGGGGTGCGGCGGCGGCAGAAACCAGTTGGCCAGGGCGCGCACCGCCAGCTCGGCCGCGACGACGCTCAGGTAGAGGCCCACCAGCGCCATGGCCGGGCGTGCCCATGCCATGCCTGTCCCCGCCAGGATGTGCAGCAGCCCGGCAAGCGGAATGGCGGCGACCGGCACGAACAGCAGGGCTTCCAGCGCCGGCGCTTCCGGCAAGCGCGCACGGGGCACCGCGGCCACGGTGCGCTCCATCACCAGCAGCGGGAAGCCGAGCACCACCGCGCCGCCGCCGAGCAGGAGGGCGTGCGGCAGCGGCTCGGGTTCGCCAGGCCACAGCCGCCAGACGGCGTACGCAGCGCACAAGCAGAACACCGGGACGATGACCCCCTGCGGACGCCGCGCCATCCGCGCCAGGCGCTCGACCGCATCGGGACGGCCCTGCCGGCGGGGCAGCAGGCGCTCCCAACGGCGCCGCGCCGGCGCGGACGGCGGGATGGCTTGCCCCACGCACGACCGCGCCCATGCGACGGCCAACGTCGCCAGCAGCCCCGCGAGCGCCAGCAGGACAGCGCCGGCTGCGACACCGGCCAGCCCATCGGTGCGGGCTTCGCGCCCGAACGGCATTGCGGCCAGGACGCCGAGCAGCAGCAGCACCGCGCCATAGCTCCAGCTCAGCCGTCGAAGGAGGCGCAGCGTGCCGGCCACGTCCGGCCAGAAGTCCGGCACCCCGGCTTCTTGCGCCCCGGTGTCTCCCGGCGCGGGCGGCGGGGGCAGCGCGTTCAACGCGGATTGCGGCCCCGCGCGCCGCTAATGCGCGCAGCGCATCGAGCGCGGGCTGAGCGTGACGACACAGCGGGACAGCGTGTTGGACGTGAGGTTGTGGACCTGGGCGACATACCCGGCCTCCGTGGCGTCCAGCACCGTGAAGCCGTACTCGGACCGGTCGGCGGTGGCCCGGACGGTGATCGTCGGCGTCCCCGCGACGCCGGGCAGGGCATAGGCTGCGCCGGCGTTGCTGCCGGTGGTGTCCGGCACGAAGGCCTGCGGCTGGTTGCCGTCGTTGTTGTCGAGCAAGGTGCCGGAGTTGCCGACCACCAGTTGCGGCGCGTAGTCGCCGCCCCCGAAATCGACCACCTGGAACTGGTGGTCATGGCCCGAGATCAGCAGCTTGACCTGCACCGGCACCGCGCCGGGGGTCAGGCTGTCGAACACCGACTGCTGCGTGGCGTCGCCGCCGGCGAGGTCGCCGTTCAGCTTGGCCAGGCGGATGTCGTAGGTCGATTTGTGCGTGACGTAGAAGACGTTGCGGTTTGCAAGAGGCGCCAGCACGGCGGCGAGCTGGTCCTTGTAGATGTCCGGCAGCGTCCGCCCGTCCGTCGAGACCGTCTTGAGGTCGGGGGTGCTGGTGTTGGAGTCGCTGGAATCGAACATCACCAGCGACACCTTGCCGGCCCGCACGACGTAGGGCGGCGTGTAGTCGTAGGGCGTCAGCGGCCCCACGGCGCCCGGCGCCCCGGCCATCGGCACGTAGGGTCCGGTGCAGTCCACCGCGTCCTGGTCGTAGGGATGCGCGTCGAGCAGCCGGAACCAGCCCCGCGCGCCGCGGTTGCAGCTTTCGTGGTTGCCGCGGCTCAAGGCGAGCGGTGCGGCTGCGATCAGGTTCCTCGCCGGGCTGAACCAGTCGGCGTTCCAGGAGTCCCAGTTGTCGAAGGCCGGATTGTTCGCGCAGCCGTCGAAGCCGGTCGGGCAGGGCTGCTCGCGGTAGAAGAAGTCGCCAACGTGGACGACCAGGTCCGGCTTGAAGGTGGCGGCGTAGTTGGACAGGAACTCCAGCGGGAACTGTTGCGGGTCGTTGCAGTTCTGCGTGCCGGACACGGCGCCCGTGACCCGGCAGCCGGTGTCGCCGACCACCAGGATGCGGCGCGGGTGGGCCGTCGGCATCTTCAGCGCGACGCCCGCCACGTCCGCGGCGACGTGGCCGAAGGCCGGGATCGGCGCGCTCTCGCACATCAGGATGGGGTAGTAGGTCTGGGGCGCGTCCGCCGCGGTCGTGACGGGGCCGCGCTGCGACAACTCGACCGGCCTGCCGTCCACCGAGGCGGCCGGGCAGCCATTGCCCGGGTCGTCCTCGATGGCGCGGATCAGCACGGTGTCGTCCGGCGCGAACTGCACCCACTGGTTGACCACCGCCGCGCGGGCGGGACCGAACGGCAACACGCCGGCCAGCGCAGCCGCAACATGGATCCGTGATGGCATCAGCTCACCGCCCTGTCGTTTGGCCGGGTTGTATCGGTCAATCTGGCACAGCCGGTTAAGCTTGGGTTACGGTTTTCTGAGCAGTTGGACGTTTGCGACGGGCGCGTGCAATGGGCGCGCCGCTATTTGGGATGGCGCGGCGCGTCAGGGCCATGGCGTCCGGACGGACGGGCGCCGCCGTCGGGCGGGCCTTGGTGGCCGCCGGCGTCGTTGCGGCCTTTCTGCTGCTGCTTCTCGCGTGCGTCGTGGTGGTGGGTTTCCGGCTTGTCGGCGTTCTGCTTGCTGCTGCCGGGGCCGCCCACGGTGCGGTCGGCGTGCTCGGTCTTGGTGTTCTTGCTCATCGGTCGCTCCTTGCGGCTGCGGGTGCAACGCCCGGGGAGCCGGCGCGTTCGCCGGGTCCGCTGACGCCCGCCGATTACCCCCGGCCCCTTGCCATGCCGCGGATCGGGGCTTCTCATGCCGGTCGCATACGCGACCACGGGACGCCTCCATGAAGCTCCTCAGCGCCACCCCACCCCCTGCGCGCGCAAGGTCCGCACCGCGGCGGTCGAGAGGTCGGCGCCTTCCACCTCGCAAACCGGTGCGAAACCCATCCCGGCCATGCCCGCCACATGGACGCGCTGATGGCCCGGCCCGCTTTCCAAACGACCACCTCCTGCCCGCAGGCCACCACGGGCGCGGTGGCATGATCCCTCGAACCTCAAGGAGCCGCCGATGACCGAAATCTGGCGCCTGTCCGCCGCCGCCCTGGCGCAAATGGTCCGGCGGCGCGAGGTCTCGGCGCGGGAAGCCGCCGAGGCTGCGCTGGCGCGGCTCGATGCGGTGAACCCCCGGCTCAACGCCGTGGTGGAGCACCGGCCGGAGGAGGTGCGCGCCGCCGCCGACCGGATCGACCGGACCATTGCCGCGGGCGAGGACCCGGGCGTGCTGGCCGGCGTGCCGGTGACGGTGAAGGTGAACGCCGACCAGGCCGGCTTCGCCACCACCAACGGCGTGACCCTGCAACGCGACCTGGTGGCGCAAACCAACAGCCCGGTGGTGGACAACCTGCTGCGGGCGGGCGCGGTGTTGCTGGGGCGCACCAACGCGCCGGCGTTCTCGCTGCGCTGGTTCACCACCAACCTTCTGCACGGCGACACCCGCAACCCGCGCGACCCGGGGCTGACGCCGGGCGGGTCCTCGGGCGGTGCCGCGTCGGCGGTGGCGGCGGGGATCGGGCACCTGGCGCACGGCACCGACATCGCCGGGTCGATCCGCTACCCCGCCTATGCCTGCGGCGTGCATGGGCTGCGGCCGTCGCTCGGACGTGTGCCGGCCTACAACGCTTCCTTGCCGGAGCGGGGGATCGGGCCGCAGCTCATGGCGGTGTCCGGCCCTATCGGCCGCACGGTCGCCGACCTGCGCCTGGGGCTTGCGGCCATGGCGGCGCGGGACGTGCGCGATCCTTGGTGGGTGCCGGCGCCGCTGGAAGGGCCGCCCGCGCCCCGCCATGCCGCGCTGTGCGTGCGGCCCGGCGGCCTCGCGGTCGCGCCGGAGGTCGAGGCGGCGTTGCGCGACGCGGCCCAGCGCCTCCAAGCCGCGGGCTGGACGGTCGAGGAAGTGGAGGACACGCCGCCGCTGCACGAAGCGGCCGACCTGCAAATCAAGCTCTGGCTCGGCGAGGGGTTCCCGGCCTTCGCAGATGCGATCACGCGGGAGGGGGACCCCGGGGCGCTTGCGACGCTGGAAGCGGTGCGCGGCCAGGCGGAGGCGCTGCCGCCCGACATCGTGGCCCAGTCACTGGTCCGCCGCGCCGGGCTGACCCGGCAATGGCTGCTGTTCCTGGAGCGCTATCCGGTCTTGCTGCTGCCGGTGTCGGCGGAACTGCCGTTCCCGGACGGGCTGGACCTCCAAGGCCCGGCGGGCTTCGAGCGGGCATGGAAGGCGCAGCTCACCCAGGCCGGCCTGCCGCTGATGGGGCTTCCCGGCCTTGTCGTGTCCACCGGGCTGGCCGGGCGCGCCCCGGTCGGCGTGCAGGTGGTCGCCGGGCGCTACCGGGAGGACCTTTGCCTGCTGGCGGGCGAGGCAATCGAGGCCGGCGGCGTGCCGCCCGCGCCGATCGACCCGGTGTCCGGCGGCGCCTGACCGCAAGCCGGCGCATGGAAAGCCGGCCGGACG
>CAXUIQ010000055.1:3123-3904 GCA_964250815.1 uncultured Acetobacteraceae bacterium | reverse complement strand
GGCCGCGCGGAGGGCAGGCTCAGTTCTTTGGGCTGGTGCCTGTCTTGTCGGTGTTCGTGGCGGCCGTGGCAGGCTTCGGCGGCTCGGCCGCAGCCTTTGCCGACTGGACGACCGCCGGCTTCGCCTCGGTCTTGGCCGGGCCGGCCTCGCTGCGCGGCGCCTTGTCGTTCGCTTCCGCACCCGCCTCGAAGCGTTCGGCGGCCTTCTTCAGGTCGGCTGCCAACTGCGCCGGCTCGGGCTTGCCGGGCTGCGGCGACGTTGCGGCTGGCTGGGCGGGCGGCTGGCTGACGGGCACCAGCGCGGTCTCCGGGCGCGGCACGGGAAGCGTGCGGTTCACGTGCTCGACCACCACCTCGTCGTGGCGCACGGTGTCGCGCACGGTCTCGTGGCGCTCCGTCACCTCGCGGCGCAGCACGACCTCCTCGGTCACCCGCACGCTCTTCCAAACCTCGGCCACCTCGAAGCTGTCGCTCATCTCGATCACGCTTTCGGTCAGCAGGCCCTGCGTCGCGACGGCGGAAGCGGCCGAGGGCTTGCGGCGCTCGACGACCACGCGCTCCTCGCGCAGCGACACGTCCCGCTCGACCGGCGTTTCCACGACGATGCGGCGCACGCGCGTCGTCTCGCCCGCGACCAGGCGGGTGCCGACGTTCAGCGTCTCCTCGCCGACCGGGATCACCTCCACGCTGCCCGTGGAGTGGTGCGTGGCATGGTGCGCCGGGCCGTGGGCCGCCGGCGCGGGGCGGGAGGCGCGGGCGCCGTTGGCGGCCCAGGGCGGGGG
>CAXUIQ010000055.1:0-3113 GCA_964250815.1 uncultured Acetobacteraceae bacterium | reverse complement strand
CGACGTTCAGCGTTTCCTCGCCGACCGGGACCACCTCCACGCTGCTTGCGGACTGGTGCGCGACGCTGGGACCGGGCTGCGCGGCACCCTCGGCGCGCGAGACGTAGCCGGCCATGGCCTGCTGCGACGCCTTGCCGAAGGACAGCATCATGTCCCAGAACGGGATGCCCGTGGAGACCGGAGCCTCCGAGCGCAGGCTCGCGTCGCGTTGGGCGGTGTTGGGATCGTAAACCATCATCGAACTCCATGGTAGGGACGGCGCCCGGCTCGGCGTCATGCCGCCGGCGCCGTCCTTTGATTTCCAGGTCGCCGTGCCGGCTGTCGCGCCGGCGCCGGCGTTTACTCGGCCGCGGCGCGTTGGTGGCGGGCCTGCTGACGCTGGCCGGCCTGCGCCTCGATGGGGCGCAGGGTCTCGTCCGCCGTGCGGCGGATGGCGCGGAGCATGGTCGCGGTGCCCTGCAGCAGCGTGTCCATGTACTCCTGCGCGAAGCGCTGCTGCATCTCGACCAGGGCGGTGGGGTTGGAGATGCGGAACAGCTCCTTGGTCGCGCGCAGGTTGGTCTGCACGACGCCTTCCACCAAGCCCGCCACGCCGTGCTGCATGTCGCGCAAGCCTCCCTCGGCGGCCCGGGGCAGCGTCATGAGGTGGCGCACCTCCTCGGACGCGCCCTGCGCCGCCTGGGCCACCTTGCGGCCGACCGCTTCGAACGTCTGGGCCGTGTCCTGGGCGATCTGCCGCTGGCCTTCGGCCAGGGCGTGCGTGCTCCGGCGCACGGTCTCGTTCGCGGTTTCGCTGACCCGGCGGATCGCTTCCACCCCGGCCTTGGCGCCCTCGCGCGTCACGTCGGCCGTCGCATCGGCGCCCTGTCGTGCCGCTTCGCCCACAACGCGGGCATGGTGCTGCGCCGCCGCGGCGCCCTGGTGGACCGCATGCTCGGCCGCCTCGGTCTCCGCCCATGCGTTGGCGCCGACCGTCGCCTGGGTGCTATAGGGTTTGGTGCCTTGCAACTTATTGATGTCTGACATTGCCACGTCTCCATAAATATGGACTGATATCATTTTGTGCATTGCACAATAGGAAGTTGCACGATTCCGAACAGTCAGGAAAATCACGAAAAGGTGATAAAGCGTCATGATGTGCAATGGCGGCGCAAAGCTGCCATCCGATCACAAGCCTTGACATGGCAAAATACGCCTGAGCAGTTGCATGTTGTGCAATTTTCTACAGGAGCCGGCGCTCTCGTGCTTTTTGCGACGCGAGCTATGCTCTCGCGTTGTTTGTCTCTGGATTTGCCAAGCTCAAGGCAGGCACGATCGTTGCTGCATGGCATGATCGTTGCTACTTGGGAGGTCGCTACTTGGCATGTCGCTACGCGGCAGGTTGCTACACGGCATAGTGACCTGATCGTTGCTGCTGCCGCAGGGCGCCCGCCAGCGGCGCAGGGCCGGCAGCGCCCGCCGCGGATGCCCGCCCCTGTGCCCCCTGCATCCGAGGCTTTTGGGACACGGTCGCACGGGGAACGTCGTAGGCGCGCTTCGCACCGGGCAGCACAAGGCGTATGATGGTCGCGTGATGTCCCCAAAATGCCCCGTCTTCCTTTCAACCCCGTTCATGGTGGCGGAGCTTGCCTGGGCATCCTGGGAGACGATCGCCCGCCGCAGCCTGATGATGGCGCAGAACACCTGCTCCTTGGCCGAATACAACCGCATGGTGGCCGAGAAGGCAGCGGCCGCCCTGGACATCAGCCGGGTGCTGTCGTCGCCGAGTGGCATCTCGACCGAAGCCTTGCTGATGCCGCTGCACAGCCGGGCGACCGCGAACGCGAAGCGCCTGCGCAACGGCTGAGTGCCGGGTCCTCCGAAGCCGCGCCGTCCTGGCCAACCCCCGGACGCCGAGGCGCAGGCCTACCATCCTGCACCCCCGTCCAGGTAGGCTCGACCAGGGCTTGACGGGTCGAGAACTGCCATGCGCGTGCTGCTGATCGAGGATGACCGGTCCACCGCGGACTACCTGGCCAAGGGGTTGCGGGAGGTCGGGCACGTGGTCGAGGTGGCGAGCACCGGGCGCGACGGCCTGTTCCTGGCGTTGAACGAAGGGTTCGATGCGGTCATCGCCGACCGGATGCTGCCGGGTCCCGACGGCTTGAGCATCGTGCGGGCGCTGCGCGCGTCCGGCAACCGCGTCCCGGTGCTGATGGTCACCGCGCTGGGCGAGGTCGATGCCCGGGTGGACGGGCTGGATGCCGGCGCCGACGACTACCTGGCCAAGCCCTTCGCCTTCAGCGAGCTGCGCGCCCGCCTCGACGCCATGACCCGGCGCGCCGCGGCGACCAGCGAGGGTGAGGCCGCGGTGCTGCGCGTTGCCGATGTGGAAATGAACCTGCTGCGCCGCACCGTGCGCCGGGGCGGCCGGCCGGTGGAGCTGCTGCCGACCGAGTTCCGCCTCCTGGAGTTCATGATGCGCCACCCGGGCCAGGTGCTGACCCGCACCATGCTGCTGGAGCGGGTGTGGGACTTCAACTTCGATCCCACGACCAACGTGGTCGATGTCCACGTGAGCCGGCTGCGGCGCAAGCTGGACGCCGCGCGGGAAGAAGCAGGCGGCCCGCCGCTGATCCGCACCCTGCGCGGCGCCGGGTACATGTTCGGGCCGGACTAGCCGGGCGTGGGCGGGTTGCGCCAAAGCTTCGCCCTCCGGGTCGCGGCTTTGGCGGCTGGCCTGGTGGTGCTGGTCTGCGGCGCGGGGTTCGGGGGGGCCTACCTGCGGGTGGAAGGCGCGCTCGGCGCGCAGCTCGACGCGGCCATTGCGGCGGACGCGGAGGGCTACCTGGAAGACCTGGAAACCCTGGGTCCGCAGGCGTTCGCCGCCAGCATCGCCGCAGCCGCCCGGCACCGCGGCGCGCTCGTGCTGCTGCGCACCGCCGACGGCAGCGGGATCGCCGGGTCGCTCGCGAGCGTGCCGGCCGGCTTGCGCGGCTTCACCACGTTGCGCGCGCCGGACGAACTCTCGGTGCAGCGCGCGGCGATGGTCTCGATCAAAGCCGGGTCCCAGTCGAATTGCGCGCGATACGCGTCGTGCACCCGGCGCCGGATGCGTCCCAATTGCATGGCCC
>CAXUIQ010000054.1:3528-12980 GCA_964250815.1 uncultured Acetobacteraceae bacterium | reverse complement strand
TTTCACCCCCCCCACCGGGGCCTTGGGGCCCCCCCCCCACGAATGCCCGCTTAGGATGTCCTGCGTGCCTGGGCCAAGCCGCCGGGCTTTTCGGGCGGGGACCGTCAACGGAACGGCGAAACCGCCGGCAGGCCCAGCAGCTCGTTCACGTTCAGCGCCAGCTTCAGGCCGACGACCAGGGCATCGCGGGGCGCCCGGGTCGCGCCCGGCCGGCTGATCTGGTCCGGGTTGACGAGGTACTGCAGGCCGGACGCCAGGAACACGCCCTCGACCAGGCGGAAGTTGTAGTTGGCCTCGAACACGAACTGGTTGCGCGAGACAAGGGTCGGGCTGCGGGCCTTTTGCAGCAGGGCGTTCAGGAAGCCGTCCTCCTTGTCCGACAGCCGTATAAAGGTGCCGAGCAGGCCGATCTGGTCGCCGGGCCGGCTGGCGAGCGGGCCGGACCAGATCGCCCCGGCGATCCCCTGGAACGCGAACAGCCCCTTGCCGTCGAACGGGCCGGCCACGGTGCCGAACACCGCGACGCCGCGGGTGGTGTCCCGGTCGTACCGATAGACCACCCGGTCGCCCAGCGCATACAGGCCGCCCCGTCCGCCCGCATACAGCAATGGCTGCCCGCCGAACTGCCCGCGCGAGCGGCCGCGGGTGTTGAGGAACGGGTCGGCGTAGGGGGCGGAGTTGTACCATCCGCCGAGCTTGGCGTGGCGCGGAAAGGCGTCGGTGCCGTAGTCGGTGCCGTACCCGACTTCGGCCGGCACCACGAACCCGGTCGAGTGGTTCAGGCCCCAGTCGAACCCTGAGTTCGTGTTCCGCGTCGAGTTCGTCTCGAACGCGCCGGCCTTCACGTAGGTGTCGGGCGTGAGGTTGAAGCGGACCCGCCCGCCCCAGTTGACGTAAGGGAAGCCCGGGAAGCCGGCCACCGCCTGGGTCAGCTCCAGCGGGCAATCCGCCACGTTCTGGAACCGGCAGCCATAGGTCGAGCGCGCGAACTCCCCGGTCGCGTTGGCCCGGCCGACCAGCAGGTTCAGCCGCCCGTCGAGCAGCTCCTGCTCATAGGTCAGCTCGGCCAGCTCGAACTGCTTCTTCGGGTAGTAGAACGACTGCACCTTGGTCCGGGTGCCGATGTGGTCGGTCGCCAGCTCGTGGCCGAAGAACTGGGCGAACGTCGCGTGGAGCTGCGCGCCGGGCAGCCGGGCAACCTTGTTGAGGTCCACGTCGGCGCCGAAGATGACGACGCCCGAGGTGTCGGTGCCCTGGGTGAGGCCGCCGACCGGATTGGCCGCGAAGCTCTGGACATAGCGCAGGCGCGGCAGCACGCCGAGGCCGAGCAGGTCCTGCCCGAGCCGCACGGCCGGCTCGAAGGCGGTGCCGAGCAGCGGGCTTGGCCCCTGCTTGACGGGCGGCGGCGCCGGATCGAACAGCGGCGGCTCCTGCGCGCTCGCGCCATGGCCTCCCAACAGGCCCAAGGCCAGCAGCGCGGCCGCGATCATGCGGCGCATGCGCGGCGGATACGCGGCATGGAGGCGACCGCACGACATCAGCAACCCACCCGTTCCGTTTCATCCGGCAGAGCCTGCCCTACATCGCCGGCGCATGGCCAGCCGCCGCGAGCGTGGCGGGCCTCCTGCGGCGTTGACGGGAACGGTTGGGAAATGCGGCGGCTCCTCCCGCTCACGCAACCCCGAGCAGCCGGATCAGGCCGAGGCTGATCGCGCCCAGCACCGCCAGCGACAGCGTCACGGCGCCGGCGACGCGCAGCCCGGCACGGGCCACGACCCGCACGTCCACCCCCAGCCCAAGCGCCGCCATCGAAACCGTCGTGAGCAGGTTCGCGACGGCGGCGGCCGGCGCCAGCAGCAGCGGCGGGATCAGGCCGGACGAGCGGAGCGCAAGCATGGCCAGGAAGCCGACGATGAACCACGGCACCAACTCGTGCAGCGCCGGCCTGCCAGGCTTCGGACGGCCGCCCGCGGCCACGCGCGGCGGCGCCTCGTCGGCCTCGTCGCGCAAGCGGCGGGTGAGCAGCGACAGGCCGAGCACGACGGGGCCGAGCATCAGCACCCGCACCAGCTTGACCACGGTGCCCACCTGGTTGCTCAGCGCGCCGATCGGCAGCGTCGCCGCAAGCACCTGCGGCACCGCATACACCGTCAGCCCCGCGAGCACGCCATACTGCGTCAGCGACAGGAGCAGGGCCGGCACCAGCAGGGGCAGCAGGAGGACGACCGCCACGCCGAGCACGGCCGTGAAGGCGATCGAGGATGCGACGTCTTCTGCATCGGCGCCGATCACCGGAGCCACGGCCGCGATGGCCGAGTTGCCGCAGACCGAGTTGCCGCACGCCACCAGGATCGCCATGCGCTGGGGCAGCCCGAACGCGCGGCTGATCCCGTAGCTGGCCGCGATGGCCGCCGCGACCACCAGGGCGATGCCTGCCAGCAGCCCGGGTCCGAGCGCCAGCACCGTGCGCGCGCTGACCGACGCGCCGAGCAGCACCACGGCGGCCTCAAGCAGCGTCTTGGCGCTGAACGTCACGCCCGGCCGCCAGAGCGGCCCCGGTTCCCACGCGGTGCGGACGGCCACGCCGAGCAGGATCGCCAGCACGAGCGCCTCAAGGTAAGGCTCCCCTGCGAGCCGCACCTCGGCCACCTGGAGCAGGGTCGCCACGCCTGCGACCAGGAGGCAGAGCAGCACCCCTGGCAGCAGTCGGAGGATGGAAGGACCATGTGACACGAGGGACGCCCTGGTTGCTGTCGGGCGACGATAGGCGTGCGCTCGTGTTCAGAATAACAGCCTATGCCGATCGAAAGGATCGCCCTGCCCGATCGGTCGCCGGGACCAAGGCACGGCATTGCCATTTCTTGGAAGCGCGGCGGGCTGTGCAAAATTGACCGAAGCCTTATGGGTCAGGAGCCGGCGATGATCTCCAGCAGCGCGTCGGCCGCCCGGCTCCGATACCGCTCCGTGCGCCGCAGCACGTGGAAGTCCCGTTCCGGCAGGGTCAGCCCGACCTGGCGCAGCAGCCCAGCCTCGATGCTGGGCGCGGCGGCGGACGCGGAGATGGCGGTGGCGCCCATGCCGGCCTCCACCGCGGCGCGGACGGACTCGTTCGACGGCAGCTCAAGCACCACGCGCAGCCTTGACCGCGGCAGCCCGAAGCCTTCCAGCGCCGTCTCGAACACCGAGCGCGTGCCCGACCCGGCTTCCCGCAGCACCCAGTCGCTTTCGGGCAGGCGGTCCGGCGCGACCGCGCCGCACCCGGCCCAGGGGTGGTCCAGTCCGACGACGATGACGAGCTGGTCGCGCGCCACCACCCGGCTTTCCAGCGCCGGGTCGTCCACGACGCCCTCGACGAAGCCAAGCTCGGCCGAGCCGTCGTGGATGGCCGCCGCGACCTGCGTGGTGTTGCCGACGGCCAGGCGGATGTCGATGCCGGGGTGCGCGCGCCGGAACGCGACCAGGTGGCGCGGCAGCCAGTAGCTTGCGATGGTTTGGCTGGCCTGCACCGCCAGGGTGCCGCGCTTCAGGCCGCCCAGCTCCGACAGCACCAGCTCGGCCGCCCCCGCCCGGGCCAGCACGGCCCGCGCTTCCGCAAGGAACAGGGCGCCGGCCTCCGTCAGCTCGATGCCGCGGCCGATGCGGTGGAACAGCTTGGCGCCGTGGCGGCCTTCAAGGGCTGCGATGGAGGCGCTCGCGGCGGACTGGGCGATGTGGAGCGCCTCCGCCGCGCGGGTGACATGCTGCCGCTCGGCGACGGCGACGAAGACGCGGAGCTGCTCAAGGGTCATGGTTGCCCGACAAGGAAAGCAGCCTCAAATCCGCCGGAGGACCGTGTAGAGCAGGTAGCCGAACAGCACCGCGCCCAGCAGCAACAGCAATCCCGTGAGCACGAGGTCGAGCCGGACCCCGCTGCCCGGCACGGTGGCCGCGCTGTCGATGTCGCGCGCGGTCCTGCGGAAGCGGATCGCCGCCAGGACCATCATGGCCCCGCCGAGCACGATCAACGCCAGCCCGGCAGCCTCGCCGATGACCTGGCCGGCGGGCGACGGCGCCCGGCCTCCCAGCGACACGCTTGCCACTTCCAGGAACAGGTCGAACTTCTCGACCAGGAAGCCGAACGCCATGGTCGCGACCGCCGTGCGGACCCAGGCCAGGAACGTCCTCTCGTTGGCGGCATGGTCCCCGTAGCGCTCGATCATCGTCCTACCCCGGCAGCACCCAACGCAGCGCACGGACGGCCCGGCCAGAGCCGCCGTGGCGCCGTGCTGCCCAGGGTGGCCGCCTCCGTTGCTGCGGTGGTTGCAGATGCTGAGCAGCAGGCCAGGCGGGCACGGCATCCGGTGCCTCGGCGGGCTGCCCCGCCGGCGGCGCCGGAGCCGCTGCGGCCGGATGCGCCGGGTCCGCTTGCGCCGCCAGCGCAGCCGTCCGGACCATCTCGGATGGAGCCGCGCCTCGTGGGGCCTGCCCACCTTCCGGCCCCAGGCCATCGTTCCTTCCGGCCCACTGCCCGCCGCGGTCCGGCCTGCTTGGGACGTTGCTACTCCAAGCCTGCGGACGCAGCGGCCGGCACTGCCGAGGGTCGGCGGAGGCTGCGGCTGATCCAGTAGGCTGCGAGCACGACCGCCACGGCGAGCAGGCTCAGCAGCAGTTGCGACCGGGTGTCCGCCTTGATCCCCATGGAAACGAGCACGCCGGCCATGGCCGCGATGGTGAGCAGGGTCAGGACGGGGTAGAGCCACATCTTCACGCGCAGCCGCTCCGGCGGCATCCGGCGCCGCAGGATCAGCTCGGAGACGCCGATCAGCAGATAAACGAACAGGATGATCGCGCCGGAGGAGTTCAGCAGGAACAGGAACACGGTCTTGGGCGACACGTAGGCGGCGACCACGCAAAGGTAGCCGACCAGCGTGGACAGCAGGATCGCCGCGACCGGGACGCCGCGGCGGTTGGTCCGCAGCAGCACGGACGGCGCCTCGCGGCGCCCGGCCAGCACGAACAGCATGCGCGACGCGGTGTAAAGGCCGGAGTTGAGGCAGGACAGCACGGCCGTCACCACCACCGCGTTCATCACGTCGGCCGCCCAGCCGAAGCCCATGCGCTCGAACGCGGCGACGTAGGGCGAGGCGCCGAGCTGCTGCGAGTTCCAGGGCAGGATGACCGCCAGCAGGAAGATCGACCCGATGTAGAAGACCAGGATGCGGAGGATGACGGAGTTGGTCGCCCGGGTGATGGCGCGCTCCGGGTCGTTGGACTCGGCGGCTGCGATCGTGGCGATCTCCGCGCCGACCATCGAGAAGATGACGACCACGATGCCGGAGAAGATCGAGGCCGGCCCGTTCGGGAAGAAGCCGCCATGCGCCGTCAGGTTGGAGAAGTCGAGGCTGTGGCCGGGCCAAAGGCCGAGGGCGTAAAAGCTGCCCGCCAGCAGGAAGACGCAGATGGTGGCCACCTTGATGCCGGCGAACCAGAACTCGAACTCGCCGAACGAGCCGACCGAGTAGAGGTTGGTCGCGGTCATGAGCAGCAGGAGGCCCAGCGCCATCACCCAGAGCGGCGTGTCGGGCAGCCATTTCTGCAGGATGCCCGCGCCTGCGACCGCCTCGAAGCCCACGACGATCACCCAAAAGTACCAGTACAGCCAGGCGACGGAGAAGCCTGCCCAGCCGCCCAGCGCGTGGCGGGCATAGTCGGCGAACGAACCCGTGGACGGGTTCGCCGTCGCCATCTCGCCGAGCATGCGCATGACCATGACGATCAGCACGCCAGTCACGGCATAGGTGATGAAGGCTCCCGGCCCCACCGCGTTGATCACCACGCCGGAGCCGACGAACAGCCCGGCGCCGATCACGCCGCCGAGCGCGATCATGCTGAGATGCCGTTGCTTGAGGCCCTGGTGCAGCTTGGGGTCCGACACGTCGGCCATGGCAAGTCTCCCCGGAACACCTGGCAATGCCGCAAGCCGCGTCCACCGTCCAGGGTTGGAGCTTGTCCACGGCAAGCGTTCAAAAGCTACCCGTTTCCGCCGCGCGGAAGAGCGGGATGTTCACAGTTGCATCATCTGTCCTGGATGCCGGGCGATCTGGACAGGCCATCAGCGTTTATCCGAGGTTTCGTCCCGGGGCGGCTGACGCGGATGGGCCGCAGGCCTTGGGCCGGCCACGTCCGGGACGCGCGTCAGGCCTTGGCCTGTCCCGGAGGCCCAAAACCATTCCAAGCAGACAAGCCGCGCCTCCAGCATGGTGCGCAGGCCTGGAGCGCGGGCGCCGTCCCTCCGCCCCGTTCGGGGCCAGGCAACTCGGACGTGGTTCGGGCGTGCCCCGGCCGCACCCGCCGTTCCCCATGGCCAAGGCGGCCCGACTCCGGGCACGCCCCCTGTCATAACCGGGCGGAGGGGGATAGACGCAGTTTTGCATGGCCAAGCTGCCTGTGCGGCAATGCCAAGATCGGCAGCGAGAGGGGAACGGCAGATGATCGGGTTCACGCTGACGGAGGAGCAGGTGCTGCTCCAGCGCACTGCGCGCGACTTCGCCCGCGGGTCCATGGCGCCGGCCTTGCGCGCGGTCCGCGGCCAAGCCGGGGCGGACCGCTGGGCGGTGGTGGAGCCGGTGTTCCGCCAGGGTGCCGCCCTCGGCTTCCCCCGCATGATGCTGCCCGAAGCGGCCGGCGGGCTGGGCCATTCGGCCATCGACCTGTGCCTGGCGATGGAGGAACTGGCGGCCGGCGGCGACGTGGCCATGGCGGCGGACCTGTTCAACCTGACCGCGACCGTGCCGCTGGTGCTGCACCGCGGCGGGACGGCGGAACAGCACGCCCGCCTGCTGCCGCCGCTCGTGTCCGACCGCGGGTTCCTGGTGGCGGGCGCGCAGAGCGAGCCGGATGTCGGCGGCGCGGAGCTGATGTACATGGGCGAGGACGCGCGGCTCGGCCCGCGCACGCTGGCCCAGCCGGTGGAGGGCGGCTACGTCCTTCGCGGGCGCAAGTCGGCCTTCGTGACCAATGCCGGGCAGGCGGAGGGCTTCCTCGTCATGGCCCGCACCGCCCTTGACCGCCCCGTGTCGCAGACGCTGACGATGTTCTGGGTGGAGCGCGACACGCCGGGCTTCACCGTCGGCCCGGGCACCCGGCTGATGGGCTGGAAGACCTCCGGCCATGCGCCCTTGTTCCTGGATGACGTGTTCGTTCCCGAGCGCAACCGCATCGGCGCGGAGGGCGGCGCGGGCATGCTGTTCGCCCAGGTGCCGGAGATGGCGGTCGGCCTGGCCGCCTGCTTCGTGGGCTTGGCCCGGGCCGCATACGACTACGCGCTCGCCTACGCGCGGGAACGGGTGAGCCACGGCCGGCCGATCATCGAGCACCAGGCAGTAGGCTTGAAGCTTGCCGACATGGCGGTGGACCTGCAGGCGGCCCGGCTGCTCACCTGGGACGCCGCCGCGGCGTGCGCGACCGACCCGATGCAGGCCGCCACCGTGAAGGCGCCGGGCGCCAAGACCCAGGCGGTGCAGGCCGCGATCCGCAACGCCGAGCGCTGCGTGCAGGTCATGGGCGGCTACGGCGTGACCGAGGAATACGAGGCGGGGCGGATGCTGGTGGATGCCTGGATCGGCTACGCCTGCGACTTCACGGGCGACGTGCTGCGGCTGGGCATGGTGCCGTTCCTGCGATGACGCGGTCAGGCCGCCGCCGCAAGCGGGCGGGTCACGTCCCACAGCACGGACAGGAAGGACTGCAGGGCCGGCGGCTTGCGGGTGCGGGCGCGCGTGGTGAACGTCACGTCCGTGTCCATCCGCAGGTCGCAGTCCAGCGCCAGCACGTCCCCGCCCGCCCCCGCCACGACCTGCATGGGCAGGAAGGTCAGGAACTGGCCCCGCAGCAGCAACGCCCGGATGTATGCGGCGCAGTTGGCCACCATGCACGGCTCGGGCGGCGCCATGCTCCGGGTCAGGAAGCTCTCGTTCATGCGCTGCCGCCACCGCTGGTTGCCGGGCGGCAGGACCCAGGGGTAGTCCAGCAGGTCGGTCAGTTCGGCCCTGCGCCGGGCGAGCGGGTGGCTGGCCGCGGCCAGCACGCGGATGGTGTCCGTGAACAGCGTCTCCGCCGCGAGGTCCCCGTCCAGCGTGCGCGGCCACGAGCCGATGGCCACGTCGATCTCCCCCCGCCGCAGCATCGGCAGCAACTCGTCAACCAGTCCCTCGACCACGGCCAGGCGGACATCCGGGTAGGCTTCGGCCAGGCGGACGGTCACTTCCGGCAGCAGGTTGTGCGCCATGCTGGGGCCGATGCCCACGGTGACGCGCCCGCGCCCGCCGCCGCGCAACTCGGCCAGCGCGCGTTCCGCCTGCTGCAGTTCCGCCGCGATCGTGCGTGCGTTGAGGGCGAGCGACTCGCCGAACACGGTGGGCACGACGCCCAGCGGCGTGCGCTCGAACAGCTTCACGTCCAGGTCGCGTTCCAGCCGGCACAGGCTCTTGCTCAGCGCCGGCTGCGTGAGCCGCAGCGCGTTCGCCGCCTGGCCGATGCTGCGATGCTGGTAGACCGCCAGGAAGTGCCGCAGTTGCCTCGTGTCCATGTTCGGGCGTCCTTCGCTCCGCAAGCGGTTGCAGCTCAATGACGGGTGCGCGACACCTATTGCAAGGCCAAGCCGGGGCGCGGCGGACACTTCACCTCGCAAGCAGGATCGCACCATGCCGCAATTGACGGATGCAGAACGTCAGTTTGTCCGGAACGAGACTATTGTGAGCATTGTCCTGAATGCTTTGGTGAGCGCCGTGTTCGTTTGGCTGCTGTTCCGCGGCAAGTCGGAGGTCGGGCTGTGGGGCATGGACGGCCTCGCCTTCGACCTGTTGCCGACCACGTTCATGATCACCTTCATGATGACGCTCGGGCTGTCGCTGGTGATCCGACGGCGGGTGGGGAGAGGCTCCGCGCCGCGGCTGGGCTGGGTACGGGCCGAGCATCCTTGGCTCCGCTTCCTGCCAGCCTGGCTGCTCCCGCGGGCGCTTCTGCTGGCAGCCGGCATGATGGTCCTTTTCGTGCCCGCCACCGTCGGGCTGCTGATCGCGGCCGGGTGGCACCCCATGGCGATCGGCCATGTTTACCTGTTCAAGGTCATCTACGGCGCCTTGATGGGGCTGGTGGCGACGCCCGTGATCCTGCTCGCCGCCCTGGCAGACCGCGCCGGCGCCCCCGCCACGCAGCCGATCCTGTGACAGCGCTGGGCCGGGTTGCCGTGGTCGGCGGAAGCGGCATGCTCGGCGCGCCGGTCGCGGCCCGCCTGCGCGCGGACGGCGCGACCGTCCGCATCGTCGCTCGCGACGCGGCGCGTGCCCGCGCGGTGGCGCGGCGGACGGACCAAAAATGCGGGCCACGCGTGGTGGAGCAGGCGCTGCGCGCGCTGGGCGCCCCCCGCCCGGCCGCACCCCGGCGCACCGGCGGCCGCCCGGTAATCCTGGTCC
>CAXUIQ010000054.1:0-3518 GCA_964250815.1 uncultured Acetobacteraceae bacterium | reverse complement strand
CCGCGTGCCGGTGGGCGAGCAGGTGGTCGAGGCGATCCTTGCCCTGGTGCGCAGCGGCAGGCCCGAGACGACCGGGGCGGAGGCGGTGCGACGGCACGTTGCCTGGGGCCCTGGACCCCGGGCGGCACAGGCGCTCATGCTGGCATGCCGTGCCCGCGCGGTGCTGGGCGGCGGCTACGAGTTCGTCCAAGCGGACGTGACGGACCCGGCGGCGGCCAAGGCGGCGCTGGCCGGCATGGATGCCGCGCACATCAGCCTGCGCGACGCCCGCTCCGTCGCGCAGGCCGAGCGGACGGAACGCCTCGGTGCGGCGAACGTGGCTGCGGCGGCCGGGGAACTCGGCCTGCGCCGCGTGAGCTACCTGTCCGGCGCGGGCCTGGAGAGCGCCCCGCCCGCCATCTTCCCGGTCGCGTCCAAGCTCGCAGCCGAGGCGAGCGTGCGCGCAGGCGGGGCACCCTGGACGGTGTTCCGGGCCACGCACTTCATGGAAAGCCTGCCGCAGTTCATCCACGAGGGCCGGGCCACGATCTTCGGCCGGCAGAGCCACCGCTACCATTACCTGGCGGCGGCGGACTACGCGCGCATGGTGTCTGCGGCGCTGGCCATGCCCGATGCGGCGAACCGCACGTTCGTCCTGCTCGGCCCCCAGCCGTTTACGATGAAGGAGGCGCTCGGCTGCTATCTCCAGGCGGCCGCTCCCCACCTTCGTCCCGGAATGCTGCCCATACCGGTCGCGCGGCTTGCCGGGCGGCTCCGCGGCAAGCCGGAATTGCGGTTCGCGGCCGAGCTGTTCCACGCCTTCCAGCGCATCCCCGAAACCGGGGACCGCACGGAGGCGGACCGCCTGCTCGGGCCGGCGGCGACCACGTTGCAGGACTGGTGCAGGGCGCACAGATCAGCGGAGCCGGCCGCAGCGGAACGGGGACCATAGATGCAGGAACGGGGCACAGCCGCGATGCCGGCCATCAGCCTGACGCCGGGGAAGCGCGTGTTCTTCCTCACCAAGGACCCTGCCCTGATCCGCCGCCAGCTCGCGGGCGAACTGGACCTGACCATGGACCAGGTGGATGCCGCGGACCTCCTCGACGACGTCAACACCGACGTCATCACGCCCGCGTGGACCTGCTTCGACCACGAGCCGGCGGCCATCGCGCGCAATGCGTATGCCGGGCTGGTCGTCGATGGCGAACGCCTGGTGCCCCAGGACGCGCTCCGCCGCGGCAACTTCGAGGTCATCGTCTCCGGCTACCGCAAGGGCACGGGGTCCTCGCGGGAAACGGCGGTGCAGGCCGAGAAATACGGCGGCATCCGGATCGCGGTCGCTGCCTCGTTCGCGCCCATCCACGCGCGCAACAACCTGTGCCAGGGCGTGCTGATGGCGGACCATGCGGTCCTGCGGCGGCTGCAAGGGGGCGAGGCGGTGCCGCTGCAGGAGTTCATGCAGGGACGGGACGCGGTGGAGCGCGACATCATCGCAGCCGGCGGCTTGTTCGCGTATTCGCGGGGCCTCGCCGCCGGGACGCTCGCGCCGCCGGCGTTGCCGGCCCGGGCGCCGCGGCCGCTCACGATGGCCGAGAAGATCCTGCAGCGGCACCTGTCCGGCCAGACCGGGCAGTTGGCGCCGGGCGACGCCGTGATCGTGCAGGTGGACGCCGGCTACTCGCACGACTACACCAGCGCGCAGGTCCACAACTTCCTGCGCGACGAGTTCGGGCCTGGCTACACGGTGCGCAACCCGGCCCGTTTCGCCGCTTTCGAGGACCATCTCGTGTATGCGGACGAAGTGCCGCACATGCGGCCGTTCGCGGCCAAGATCGAGGAGCTGCGCGAGTTGCAGCGTGCGTTCCAGCGCCACACGGGCGTGCGCGACTACGCGGCCCGGGACGGCATCTCGCCCGGCATCTGCCACCAGGTCGCGCGCGAGAGCTTTCTCGAACCCGGCGACTTCGTGCAGGCGACCGACTCCCACACCTGCATGGGCGGCGCCAGCAACGCGCTTGCCTGGGGCGTCGGCGCGACCGAGTACGCCGCCCTGCTGCACAGCGGGCTGACCGCGGTGACGGTGCCGGAGTCGATCCGGTTCGAGCTGCACGGCGCCCTGCGGCCCGGCGTCGCCGCCAAGGACCTCATGCTCCACCTGCTCGCCACCTTCGCGCGGCAGCAGCTCACGCTCAACCGCGTGATGGAGTTCGGCGGCCCCGGCCTTGCGGCGCTCTCGCTCGACGAGCGGGCGACGCTCGCCAACATGGCGACCGAGTGCGCCGCGCGCACCGGGATCTTCGAGCCTGACGACCTGCTGTTCGCTTGGCTGCGGCGCATGCGCCCCGACGCGCACCTCGGCACGTTGCGGGCGCGGGCCGTGATGCCGGACCCGGGGGCGCACTATGACGGCGGCATCCACCGCATCGACCTCGGGGCGATCGAGCCGATGGTGGCGACCCCGGGCGACCCCGACCGCGGCATCCCGTCCGACCCCGGCAACGGCGCGCGGGTCGCCGAGATCGGCAAGGTGCGGATCGACACGGCGTATGGCGGCTCCTGCACCGCGGGCAAGCACGACGACCTCGACCTCTACGCCCAGGTGGTGGGCGAGGCGGTCGGGGCCGGGCGCACGATCGCGCCCGGCGTCGCGTTCTTCATCCAGTACGGCTCGGCGGCGGTGGAAGCCTATGCGCGGCAGCAGGGCTACGTCGAGCTGTTCGAGAAGGCCGGCGTCAAGCTGATCCGCCCCGGCTGCGGCGCGTGCATCGGCTGCGGCCCGGGAACGTCCGACCGCGCGTCCCAGGTCTTGGTGTCGGCGATCAACCGCAACTTCAAGGGGCGTTCCGGCCCGGGCGCGCTGTGGCTGGCCTCCCCCCTCACGGTTGCGGCCAGCGCCTTCGAGGGGCGGATCGCCGCCTGGTCCCCCGGGATGTGGAGCTGAGCCGGTGCGGGAGGTCGTGTTCCTTTACTCGCACCGCTTCGTGCCGCCGGACGTGCTGGCGCTCGTGGAGGCCCAGGTTCCCGACGGCTTCCGTCTGCGCCTGGTCGAGCAGGGCGCGCCGAAGCAGGCGCGGCAGTCCGCCTTCGCTGCCGCCGACTACATGCTGGCCTATCCAGGCGATCCGGCAACCGAGGAACTGGACGCGGCAAGCGGGTTGCGGCTGTTCCAGATGCTGAGCGCCGGCCACGACTGGATCGACCTCGGCGCGTTCACGCGCCGCGGCATCCCGGTTGCGAGCAATGCCGGCAGCAACGCCACCACGACGGCGGAACATGCGGTCCTGCTCATGCTGGCGCTGCTGCGCGACCTGCCGCGCCATCACCAGGCGACGCGGAAGGGCGATTGGCTCGGCATGCGCCATACGGTCCGGCTGCGGGAGCTGCGGGGAAAGACCGTGGGCCTGGTCGGGCTTGGCCAGATCGGGCAGGCGGTCGGCCACCGCGTGCGGGCGTTCGGCGCATCGCTGCTCTACGCGCAGCCCAGCCCGGCCCCGCCCGAGGTCGCTGCAAGCCTTGGCGCGCGCCGGGTGGCGCTG
>CAXUIQ010000053.1:0-13015 GCA_964250815.1 uncultured Acetobacteraceae bacterium | reverse complement strand
GTGGGGGCAGCGCAGGCCGGCTTGCGTCGTCATCGCGCCCGTCAGTCCCGCTTGGCGCGGACCGTCCGCGTGCTGGCGACGTCGAGGTCCATCACCGCCACCTTGCCCGCGCCGCGCCGCAGCCGCAGCGTGCCGCCGTCCCCGTCCGGCCCGGGCGCGTCGCCTTCCACCACTTCGCGCAGGCGCCGGGTCGTTTCCGCGTCGCCGGACCGCTCGGCCAGCGCCAGCGCCCGGCCCAGGTGCAGCGTGGCCGCCGCGTCGTCGTGCCGGTCCAGGGCCTCAAGCCCGTCCTGGATCGCCCGCGCCTTTTCGCCCTGGCCGGTGTAGTGCGCAACCTGGGCGTCGATCCGGGTCGAAAGCCCGGCGTCGGCGGTCCACGTCACCGTCACGTTGCCGCCCGGCGCCGACTGCTCGCCGGTCGCCGGGTCGCGCCAAACGACGCTGGGCCGGCACACCAGCATCTGGTCGCCGACGCCGAGCGGCGTCAGCTCGAAGGTCGCGAAATAGTCCTGCGTGCCCGCGCCCCAGGCGCCCAGCGGCACATCCACCGCGCGCCCATCGACCGGCGCCAGCTTGCCGATCAGGTCGATCTCGGCCGGGAACGCCTGCTTCACCGCGACCAGCCGCGCGTTCTTCGGCATCCAGAGCCGCAGCCGCACGCCGGCGACCGACTTGGACATCGCGGCCGCCATCGTCGCCCGGAAGTCCTCCGCCAGCCCCTCCGGCCGCGCGACGAGCTGCGTCGTCCCCAGCAGGTGGTCGGCAATCGCGCGCAACTGCGCCGGCGACCAGTCCGTGCCGACGCCGCGGCAGTCCGCCTGGAACACGCCCGCGCACTCCTCAAGCACCGCCTGGAGGCGGGCCGCGTCGGAAGCGTCGTTCTGCCCGTCCGTGAGCATGATCGCCTGGCACAGCGCGCCCGGCGCCTCTCCGAACTGCGCCCGCGCCATGGCCAGCGCCGCCGACATCTGCGTGCCGCCCGACGCTTCCAGCCGCTGGATCGCCGCGTGCGCGGCCCGGCGCCCGGCCTCGTTCATGCGGGTGCGCGGCAGGACCAGGGTCGGCTGGCTTTCAAAGGCGACCACGAAAGCCTCGACGCCGGCGTCCATCTGGTCCACCGCGACGCGCAGCGCGTGCTTGAGCGCGGCCATCTTGTCGCCGGACATGCTGCCCGACTTGTCTGCGACCAGCCCGACCAGCCGCCGCGCCTGGCCCGACGCCGCGCTGGCCACAGCGCCTTCCGCGCCCACGCTGAACACCGCGTCCGCCCGCGTCGCGTTCGGCGCCAGGTACTGGTTGAGGAAGGTCTCGACCCGGAACTGCATCGCCTATGCCTTTGCTGCCCAAGCCTTCGTCGCCCCAGCCGTCGTCGCCTCGGCCTTCGTCGTTTCGTCCGCGTGGGCGCGCAGCCCGTCCATGAGCCGCGTCCGCACCTCGCCCAACTGCTCCACCGCCTGCGCCCGCTTCGCCCGGTTTTCCCGGTCGAGCTGCAGCCCCTTGTTGATCGTCGCCAGCATCCTGTCCGTCGCCTGCGCCAGCACCTGCACGTCGCCCGCCACGTCGCCCTGGGTCCGCTTGGCCGCCGTGTAGGCGTGGTCCAGCGCCTCGACCCCGATCGACTGCAACTCGCGGGCGATCTTGCGCCGGGCGGCCGTCGCCTCTCCCGCCTGGCTGATCTGGTGCAGCGCCGCCACCCGCACAATGGCCGCCTTCAGGTCCGGCAGGTCGAACAGGATCGTGTCGAGCGTGTTCTGGATCTCGATGCGCCCGGCCTGCTGCGCCGTGCGGATCTGCGGGACCGAGAGGATGCCGCGGGTGAACGCGACGTGCATCCGCGCCAGCCGCGTCTCGAATGCGTCGATCTGCTCGGCCATGTCGCGCAGCTTCGCGACGCGCAGGAGGTCGCGGGCGTCGGCCAGGGCCGCCCGCTCCGCCTCGAACTGGGCGCGCATCCGCAGCAGCGCCTGCTGCCCGCCTGCGACCCAGGTCTCGATGTCGCGCAGGTTCGCCTCCGTCGCGTCGAGCAGGCGGTCCATGCCGGCATTGGTCGCCTTGAGCTTGCCGAGATGCGTTTCGGCCCGCTGCTCGATCGTCGCGAGGTGCGCCGTGACGGTTGCGTGCATCGCCCGGAACCGCCGGAACGCCGAACAGTATTTCCCGAGGACCGGCAGCCGCGCCAGCAGCCCGGGCGCACCCTCCGCCTCGCGCTTGATCGCCGGCAGGTCGAGCGCCTTGAGGTCCGTCGCCAGTTCCATGACCAGCGCGCCGGCCAAGCCGACCTCGTCGGCCTTGGTGCCTTCCAGCAACTGGTCGAGGAACCCGGACAGCTTGCGCTGCGGCCCGGCGCCGAACGTGGCGATGCTGTTGCTGTCGGCGACCGACACGCCCGCCGCGACCACGGCCGCCTGCTGCCGCCGGGCGTCGTCGAACCGCGCGGGATCGACGATGTCGCCGGGAGCTAGGCGCATGGCCAGCACCGGAAGGGTCGCCGCCTCGCCCGCTGCCGCAGGCGTTGGTTCCGTGCTCAAGCCGGACTGCTCCCGATCGACAGGCGCAACGCTATCACCGCGTTCCGAAACGACCAAGGCCGTGTTTGCAAACAACGGTTGGGACGCAGGCGCCCTTGCCGTCCTGGGCCGGAAGGCCCGTCCGCTTGGAACCGCATGGGAAGGACGGCCTGTTCGGGCTGATTGGGCGCTTTTGCCGCCTATTGCGGCACGTTCTGGCGCGCCCGGAAAGACTCGAACTTCCAACCCCCAGATTCGTAGTCTGGTGCTCTATCCAATTGAGCTACGGGCGCCTCAGAGGCAGGCGATGTAGCCCAGGGGTCCGGCTGCCGCAAGGGGCTTCGTCGCCGCGGGCCGCCCGGTCAGCGCCCGGCCGTCCACCACGCCGCCCACCCTGTCACCCTGGGCCGCCCTGCTTGGCAAGCGGCGGCACGAACAGCGGCGCGGTGTCCCAGGGGAACAGGATCCAGGTCTCCTGCGGCACCTCGACCACCCAGGTGTCGGCCAGGCGCTGGCCGGCGGGCTTCGCGTACAGGCAGGCGAAATGCGCCCGCGGCAGCAGGTCCCGCACCACGCCCGCGGTGACGCCGCTGTCCACCAGGTCATCGACGATCAGGAACCCGGCGCCGTCCCCGGCCGCGGCGGGCGCCTTCAGGACGTGCGGCTTGGCCCGTTCCTCCTCGTCGTAGGTCGCGACCGACACGCTCTCCACCAGCCGGCATTCCAGCTCGCGCGCCACGATCGCCGCCGGGATCAGCCCGCCGCGCGACACCGCCACGATGCCGCGGAACGGGCCGTGCGGCATGAGCTTCGTGACCAAGGTCCGCGCGTCGCGGTGCAACTGGTCCCAGGTGACGGTGGCATAGCTGCGCGCCATCAGAACAGCCGCCCGCCGGCGGGCACCGCCTGGTCCGGGCGCACCAGCACCACGGCGCCCTCCGCGTCGGGCATGCCGAGGGTCAGCACCTCGCTGCGGAACTTGCCGATCTGCCGGGGCGCGAAGTTGACCACGGCGCAGACCTGGCGGCCGACCAGCGTGTCCGGCGCGTAGTGCTCGGTGATCTGCGCGGAGGATTGGCGGACGCCCAGCTCCGCGCCGAAGTCGATCCAGAGCTTGATGGCGGGCTTGCGCGCTTTCGGAAAGGGCTGGGCGTCGATCACGGTGCCGACCCGGATGTCGATCCGGTGGAAGTCGTCGAGGGTCGCGGGAGTGTTGGCCAGTGGAGTGTCCATGAGCCGCATCATGCCGGGATCGGGCCGTGATTGCCAAGCCGGGCGCCCCATGCAAGCCTTCCGGTCCCGTTCGACCTCCTGGAACCGGCCATGATCCTGCCTGCCCCGCGCGACTTCCACCTGGCCGGGCGCAGCCCCGTCCACGCCACGCACGGCATGGCGGCGACCTCCATGCCGGCCGCGACGCTGACCGCGCTCGACGTGCTGCGCGCGGGCGGCAACGCCATGGACGCCGCCGTGGCCGCCGCGGCGGCGCTGGGGGTGGTCGAGCCGCAATCCACCGGGATCGGCGGCGACTGCTTCTGCCTGTACGCGCCGGCCGGGGAGGGCCGGGTGGTGGCGCTCAACGGCTCCGGCCGCGCGCCCTCGGCGGCCAGCATCGACTGGTTCGAGGAGCACGGCATCGCGGCGCTGGAGAACACCTCGGCCCACGCCGTCACCGTGCCCGGCGCCGTGTCCGCCTGGGAGACCCTGCTGACGGCGCACGGCACCAAGGGGCTGGACGAGCTGCTGCAACCGGCGATCCGCTTCGCGGAGGAGGGCTGGCCCGTGCATGCCCGGGTCGCCGCCGACTGGCGCGGGGCGGAGGACAAGCTGCGCCGCACCGGCGCCGAGGCCTTCTTGCCTGGCGGGGCGCCGCCGCGGGAAGGCGACCGCTTCGTGCAGCGCCCGTTGGCCGAAACCCTGCACGCCATCGCCCGGCATGGCGCCCGCGCGTTCTACGAGGACGCTGTTGCCGCCGACATGGTGGCAACGCTCCGTGCCCGCGGCGGGCTGCACACGGAGGCCGACTTCGCCGCCGGGCGCACGGCCGCGGAGTTCGTCGAGCCGATCCACGCGGCCTGGCGCGGCATGGAGATTTGGCAATGCCCGCCCAACGGCTCCGGCCTCCTGGCGCTGATGCTGCTCGGCATCCTGGAGGGCTTCGGCCCGGCGCGCGGCGACCCGCTCGGCGCCGAGCGCCTGCACCGCCACCTGGAAGCCGCCCGGCTGGTTTATCGCGACCGCGACGCCTTCCTGGCCGACCCGGCGCAGGCCGAGGTGCCCGTCGCCCGCCTCCTCAGCCCCGAGTACTTGGCCGCCCTCCGCCGCCTGATCGACCCGGCGCGCGCCATGCCGGTGCTGCCGGCGGCGGGCGAGGCCATGCTGCCCATGCACCGCGACACGGTGTACCTGTGCGTCGTGGACCGCGACGGCAATGCGTGCAGCTTCATCAACTCGCTGTTCCAAAGCTTCGGCTCCGGCATCCTGGCGGGGGCTTCGGGCGTTGTGCTGCACAACCGCGGCCTGGGCTTCCGGATCGAGCGCGGCCATCCGAACTGCATCGCGCCGATGAAGCGGCCGATGCACACCATCATCCCCGGCATGGTGATGCAGGGCGGGCGCGCGGCCATGCCGTTCGGCGTGATGGGCGGGCATTTCCAGCCGATGGGCCAGAGCCTGTTCCTGTCCAACATGTTCGAGCACGGCCTCGACATCCAGCAGGCGCTCGACCTGCCGCGGGTGTTTCCGTATGCGGGCAAGGTCGAGGTCGAGCGCGGCGTCCCCGCGGCCGTGGCGGAGCAGTTGGCGCGGATGGGCCATGATGTCATGACGCCCGAGCGCCCGCATGGCGGCGGCCAGGCCATCTGGATCGACCACGCCCGCGGCTGCATGGTCGGCGGGTCCGACCCGCGCAAGGACGGCATGGCGCTGGGATATTAGGACGGCAGCCCCGGCTGCCTGCCGTCCGGTCGCGCCCGACCGTCCGCCGGGAGCAGGGGGCGCACGAGCTGCTCGCCCAGCGTCGCGCCAACCGGGGTGTCGGTGCCGTAGCGCGCGGGCCATTGCCGGGCCGGCAGATGGAAGGTCCCGAAGATGCGGTCGAGCCAGGGCAGCATCGCCGCGTAGTTCTTGTTGATGTGGCCGTCCAGGGTGTGGTGCCAGTGATGGAAGGCCGGCGTGGCCACCAGCCACTCCAGCCAGCCGAACCGCCAGCGCAGGTTGGCGTGGATGAAGAAACCCCATGCCGTGCCAGCGACCACCACCAGGGCCGGCATGGCGGTCCCGCTGGCGCCCGCCGGTCCGGCAAGGCCCACCACGTAAAGCGGCACGAGGCCGCACAGGTGGGTGAACGCCAGGTCGATGGGGTGCGCGCGGGTGTTGACCAGCCAGTCGATGTGCTCGGCGCTGTGATGCACGGCGTGGAACCGCCACAAGAGCGGGATTTCATGGCTCAGCCGGTGGCCCCAGTAGAAGCCGGTCTGCCCGATCACAAAGGCGGCCGCGACGCGCAGCCAAACCGGCGCGGCGGCCACAGCCGCTTGAAGCTCCCCGGGCACGATGCCGTGGGCCACGAGGGCGACGACGGCGAGAGGCGCGCCCAGCAGGGCGCTGGGGAGCAGGCTTGAAAGGAAGAAGTAGCCCACGTCCACCAAGAATTGCGGGCGGAACACCCGGTTGGGCCGCAGGGAAAACAGCCGTTCAAGGGTGACGAACACGGCGGTCAGCAGCGTCAGCCAGACGCACGCCCTGAGCACGTCCACGGCGAGGAGCCACATGGCGCGATCAGCACGCCGCGCCGTGGGCGTAGCTGCGCCGGCGGCGGCGGCGCGGCCTCGCCCGTTCCGCCCGCCCGGCCGATGGCACCTCGCCATTGGCCGCGGCCAAGCGCGCCAGCCGCGCGGAGCGGCGCTTGAGGTGGGCCACGCCGATGATGGACAGCACGGCAACCAGCAAAGTCATCCAGCTCGCCGGTTCAGCCACTGCAATGATCGACACGCCGTCCAGCAGCGAGAACGGCGGCTGGCCCGTGGGTGTTCCCGCCGCCAGGAACGACAGCACCTCGCTCGCGCTCGTTGCGGTGTATGTGAGGGTTTGCTTCATCCAGCCGGTGAAGCCCTGGACCGGGTTGTCGATGATCGGCGTGGAATGCAGCTCGCTCCCGAGGGTGACCTGCCACTGCTCGGTCGTCGCCGTGTTGTAGCTGGACCCCTGCTGCTGCGCGGCCGCCCAGTAGAACGACACGGCGTATCGGATGCCTGCGGTGAGGCCGGTGACGGTCTGCGTGATGGGACTGGTTTGAAAGGCACCGTCCGCAGCTATGAAGTTGCCGCCGTCAGGGCTTGTTGCGGGGAAGCCGTTGCTGGCGCCCGAAGGCAAAGTGCCGCCGAGGTAAAGCTGACCGTATTGGGATGTGGCCGCCCCCTTCGTCGTGGCTGTGCCGGGGAAAAACAAGAAGTTGTAACTCGTTGTGGGCGCGCTGCTGGGCGGGCTTCCTGTTGACCAGCCAGTGACGTTGCTCGCGAGCATCTGGCCGGACGCCGTGAGGCTGGTTTGTTCGAAGCTCCCGTTGAGGAGCACTGGAACCGCCTGAGCAGCGGTCCCGACCACCGCCGAAACAAGGACGGGCACGCTCAGCAGAAAGGGCCGCAACGTCATTGAACTGCCTCTGGCATCAACTTCCGGATGAGAATGCCGAGATCATGTGCAAAACGCAATGAACAAATGTTGGGACTCCGGGCCGGCGCGCCCGCTCAGCTCAGCCCTTCGCCGACGCAAAGGCGTTGAAGGTGATCAGCGTGTAGGTGTCGGCCACGCCCGGCAGCGTCTGCACCCGTTCCGTCACGAACAGCCCGGTGTCCTGCGCGTCGTCCAGGTAGAACTTGCCCAGCAGGTCGTACTGGCCGGAGGTCGAGTAGATCTCGGACAGTTCCTCGATGGTATCGACGGCGAGCTGGGCGACGCGGTAGGCGTGGCCCATCTGGCATTTCACCTGGACGAAGATCGCGCGCACCGGAGTCTCCCGCAGTCACGCCGGGCAGGCTACCGCGCTTTTTGGGTGGCGACCACGCAGGCCAGCACGGCTGTTGCAGTTGCAGCCATGGGCCAGGTGATCGCCTCGCCCAGCAGCAGCAGCCAGGCCCAGGCCAGCGACAGCACGGGCTGCGCAAGCTGCACCTGGCCCACCCGCGCCACGCCTCCCAGCGCCAGGCCGCGGTACCAGGCGAAGAACCCGGCGAAGCTGCTGACGGCCGCGACATAGGCGAAGCCGGCCCAGGCCGCAGGCGTCGCGCGGGCCAGCGACGCGGCATCGAGCCGGGCCAGCGTCAGCGCGGCCGTCACCGGCAAGGACAGCGCGAGCGCCAGGCAGATCACCTGCACGCCGCCCAGCTCCCGCGCCAGCGCGCCGCCCTCCGCGTAGCCCAGGCCGCACAGCAGCACGGCGGCGAGCAGCAGCGCGTCCGCAGGCTCGAACCGGCCCGCGCCCTGCACGGCGGCGAAGGCGAGCACGCAGGCGACTCCGGCCAGCGCCGCCAGCCAGAAGCGCAGCGATGGGCGTTCGCCCGTACGCAGCACCGCCGCGACCGCGGTGGCGGCGGGCAGCAGGCCGGTCACGACGATGCCGTGCGCCGCGGGCACGCGGGCCAGGGCAAGCGCGGTCAGCAACGGGAAGCCCAGCACGACGCCCACGCCGACGATCGCCAACCGCGGCAGCAGCCGGGCCGCCGGCCAGGGCTGGCGCATGGCGGCCAGCGTCGCCACCGCCAGCACCCCGGACACGACGGCCCGGCCAAGGCCGACGAAGCCTGCGTCCAGCCCTCCGGCGACGGCCAGCCGGGTCGCCGGGAGCGAAACGGAAAGGGCCAGCACGCCGACCGCCCCCCAGAACAGCCCGGCGTTCGTCCGGCCGGACGCCGCGCGGCCGTCCAGGCGGGCGGCGTCCCCGGTGCGCAGCGTGCCGGTCCCGCCCGTCTCAGGCCGCGGCGGCTCCGATGTGGCGGAACATATGGCGCCGTGCCTCCTCGTCCATCTCGGCCTTGAAGGCATGGCGCTTGCCCAGCGCCTCGGCGCGCCCGGCGGCCGGCCGGGCGCTGATCTCGTCGAACAGGCGCTTGAGGTTCGGCATGGCCGCCCAGGCGTCCTCGCCGATCACGCGCGGCACGACCCGCGCCCAGCCCCAGACCGCCATATCGACGATGCTGTACGTGTCGCCCACCACGTAGCGCTGGGCGGCTAGGCGCGCGTCGAGGATGCCGTAGTGGCGCTTGGCCTCGAACAGATAGCGGTTCACGGCGTAGTCCTTCGGCTCCGGCGCGAAGTGCCGGAAATGCACGGCCTGGCCCGAGTACGGGCCGATTCCCGTGGCGACGAACATCAGCCAGGACAGCAACTGCCCGCGCAGGGCGGGGGTGTCCGGCGGCATGAACTGCCCGGTCTTTTCGGCCAAGTAGAGCAGGATCGCGTTGCTGTCGAACACCGTCGCGTCGCCGTCGGTGATCGCCGGGGTCTTGGCGTTCGGGTTGATGGCGAGGAACGCGGGGTCGAACTGCTCGCCCTTGCGGGTATCGACGGGCGCCAGCTCGTAGGGCAGGCCGGCTTCCTCCAGGAACAGCGCCACCTTGGCCGGGTTGGGCGAGGGGTGGTAGTAGAACTTGATCAAGCTGCGTCTCCTGTCGTGGCCGTTCAGCGATGCGTCGCCAGTCTTGGCACAGCGCGCCCGCGCTGGACAGCTTGCCCGGGCGTGACCGTTGCGAGACGCCGGACCGAGGAGTGCTGGACATGGACACAAAGGCGCCTGGACCGACCCTCCGCCCCGGCGGGAGCTCGTCTCCTCGCCCCGGCGGGCGCGTGCTGGCGGATGCTTTGGTCGCCCAGGGCATCGACCACGTCTTCGCAGTGCCGGGCGAGAGCTACCTCGACGTGCTGGACGGGCTTTACGACGTGCGCGACCGCCTGCGCCTCGTCACCTGCCGGTTCGAGGCGGGGGCGGTCAACATGGCGGAGGCCTACGGCAAGCTCGCCGGACGCCCCGCCGCCGCCATGGTCACGCGCGGCCCCGGCGCCTGCCATGGCGCCATCGGCGTTCACGTGGCGATGCAGGACAGCACGCCGCTGCTGCTGTTCATCGGCCAGATCCCGTTCGAGGAAACCGACCGCGAAAGCTTCCAGGAGGTCGATTACCGCCGCATGTTCGGCCCGCTCGCCAAATGGGTCACGCAGATCGACGACGCGCGCCGCATCCCGGAGCTGATCGCCCACGCCGTGGACGTCGCGACCACCGGGCGGCCCGGCCCGGTGGTGATCGCGCTGTCGGAGGAGATGCAGAAGCACCGCGTTTCCGTGCCCGACATCGGCCGCGCGCCCGTGTCCGCCGGGCTGCCCGACCCGGCGGCGCTGGCCCGGATGCAGGACATGCTGGCCCGCAGCCGCAAGCCGCTGGCGATCCTGGGCGGAAGCTGCTGGACCGAGGCGGGCCGGGCGGCGGTGCGGGACTTCCTGGTGGGGCACGGCCTGCCCGTTGCCGTCGGCTTCCGGCGGCAGGCGCTGTACGACGGCACGTTGCCGAACTTCGTGGGCGACCTTGGCGTCGGCTCCGACCCGGCTTTGGTGGCGCGGGCGCGGGAGGCCGACCTGATCCTCGCCGTCGGCACGCGGCTCGGCGAGGCGACTACGCAGGGCTACCAGCTTTTCTCTGCTGGCCACGTGCCGATCATCCACGTGTACCCCGACGCCGCCGAGATCGGCCGGGTGTTCCGCCCGGCGCTCGGCATCGCCTGCGGCCTCGACGCCTTCGCCCATGCCGCCGCGGCGCTGCCGCCGGTGGACGCGGCACCCTGGGCCGAGTGGACCCGCTCGCTGCGCGCCTTGCGGGAGGCCGGGCGCGTGGTGCCGGAGTACGAGGGGCCGCTGAACCTCGCCCAGGCGATGCGCGAGCTGGAGGAATTGGCGCCGCCCGACGCCGTGTTCACCTCGGACGCCGGCAACTTCGCCACCTGGCCCGCCCGCTTCATCAACTTCGGCGACGGCCAGCGCATGATCGGCCCGGCCAACGGTGCCATGGGCTACGGCGTGCCTGCCGGCGTCGCGGCGGCGCTCGCGTTTCCCGGACGCGCCGTCATCACCTTCGTCGGCGACGGCGGGATGCTGATGACCGGGCAGGAGATCGCCACCGCCTTCCAGTACGGCGCGGCGCCGGTCATGCTGGTGTTCAACAACGCGATGTACGGCACGATCCGCATGTATCAGGAGCGCACCTATCCCGGCCGCGTGTCCGGTACCGCGCTGACCAACCCGGACTTTGCCAAGTGGATCGAGGCGTTCGGCGGGCACGGCGAGGTGGTCACGGAAACCGCCGGGTTCGCGCCTGCCTTCCGCCGCGCCGTCGCCAGCGGCAAGCCGGCGGTGATCGAGCTGCGGATGAACCCGGAGCAGATCACGTCGCGCGCCACCATTGCGGAGTTGCGGGCCGGGGCAGGGGTGGTGAAGCCGGCGGCCAAGGCCGACTGAGAACCTGTTGGAGCGACCCGTTTGCGCCCCGATCGCATTTCCACTCTCAGGAGATCACGAGGGTCCGCCTGGCTGGGCGGACGGGAGCAGAGATGCGGACCAAGGCGCATCGGGCACGCCACCAGGCGGGCCTGAAAGAGAGGGTGCCGGCCTGTGCGGCCGGGGAGATGGCGCGGTGGCTGGAGCGGGCGGACCCGCCGCGCAGCGAGAAGGCGACGCCCGTTCTGCCGGTGGTCAGCGCGGCTGCCTGGCACTTGCGCGTCGGCGGCCCCTGGCGCGCCCTGCCAAGCGGCTTCCCGGCGTGGCGGACCGTGTATGGCTGGTTTCGCCGATGGCTGGAGCTGGGGTTCTTTGACCGCCTGCTGCGCGACGTGGCCTGGCTGCGGCGCCAGGCTGCGGGCAGAAAGCTCGACCCCACGCTGGGCATCATCGACACGCAGTCGGTCCAGTGTGTTCCGGTCCCGCGCAAATCCTGCGGATTTCGCTGGCCCGCGCGGGTATGACGCGGCCAGGGAGGGGCTGGGGCGCAAGCGCGTGGCGCTGTCGATGCCGACGGCACCTGGCCCGCCGTCGCCGTGGTTCCGGCGTCCGCCCAGGAGCGCGACACGCTGCCCGCGCTCGACGTCGGCAAGGCCGAATGGCCCAGCCTGCGCGGGGCCGTCCTCGACGGCGGCTTTGTCGCCGAGCGCTGCCAGCACTGGCCGAACGGTGATGGCATGCTCGGCATTTCGCGCAGCGAAAGTGCCCGACACCGCGTCGTCAAGCGCGACCCCGAGCAGAAAGGCTCCGTCGTGCTTGAGCGCCGCTGGGTCGTGGAGCGCAGCTTCGGCTGGCTTGCGCACTCGGGCGGCTTGCTGCGCGACCGCGCCGGGCGCCTCGGTGTCTCGGCCGCCCGCATCGCGTTCGCGGCCGCCCTGTCCGGCGTCGAAGCCCTGCTCAACCCCATGCCAGTCCACGACACCGCAAGTTGAAGCCATTCAAACAGGTTCTCAGACAGCGACAACCCGTCCGACACCAATCAGGCCAACTGTCAGGCCAAGTTACAACTAATACACCTCAGCGTCGAAGCCTGCGAGACCGCCGCTGCGATCTGCGCGGGTTCGCCGGACCAAGCCACGCCCGGCGCAGCCGAGGCGTTTGCCGCGCCGATCCTACCCCGCCCCCAGCAGCACTGCCCCTCCCTCGATCCGCCGCGTCGCCTGCCACAGGTACTCCCGCGTCCGCTCCGGCGACTGCGGCGGGCCAAGCAGCCCGCCCTGCATCGGCCCGCACCCCAGGTGCGCCAGCAGGTCGCGTTGCGCCGCCTCCTCCACGCCCTCCGCCGCCGCCTCGATCCCCATCTCCGACGCCATGCCCAGCACGGAGCGCACCACGGCCATGGCGCCGGGTTCGGCGAGCATCGACCCCACCGCGTCCCGGCTCAGCTTGACCTGCTGCACCGCCCCGTCGCGGAACCGCTGCAGCGCCGCCGCCTGGCAGAAGTCGTCCACCACCAGCCGCACCCCGAGCGTGCGCAGCGGCAGCATCGCCGCCAGAACCTGCTGCGAATGCTCCAGCAGCACCGCCTCCCGCACCTCCAGATCCAGGCGGTCCGCCGCCAGGCCCGACCGGTGCAGCGTTTCCAGCACCAGGTGCTCCAGGTCGCCCCGGCGGAACTGCGCGCCCTCGACGTTGATCGACAGCCGCACCGGCGCCGCCCAGGTCGCCGCCTCCGTGCAGGCGGTGTGCAGCATCCAGCGGCCGAGCTTCTCCATCATCCCGGACCGCTCGCACAGCGGCATGAACACCGAAGCGGGCACCAGCCCGCGCGCCGGGTGCCGCCAGCCGACCTGCGCCTCGTACGCCGTTGGCACGCCGCTCCGCGTGGCGAACACCGGCTGGTAAGCCATCTCGAACTGCTCCAGCTCCAGCGCGTGCTGCAGCTCCTCGTCCATCTGCCGCGCGTCCGCCGCTGCCGCGGGCGATTGGGACAGGACGACCGCGCCGCGCCCGCTGGCCTTCGCCCG
>CAXUIQ010000052.1:0-13101 GCA_964250815.1 uncultured Acetobacteraceae bacterium | reverse complement strand
CGCGGTGCCCCCCCCCCCCCGCCCCCCGGGGCGCCCGCCCCCCCCGCGGGCCCCGCCACACGGGTCAAGGCACTCAGTTGCCCGACGCGGCGATCTGGCTTCCGCCGGGCAAGGTGATCCTGCGGGCGACCAGGCTGGTGAGGTTCGGCCCCGTGGCGATCCCGAACACCGAGGTGACGGTCTGGCCGCTTGCGGCCAGCGCCATGTAGTCGCCCAGGAAGTGCCCGCGTGCGACCGGCGCGTTGAGCAGGTCGAACGAGGCGTCGGTGAGGCGCAGTTCGGACCCCCAGTCGCTGCGGCTGGCGCAATCGGCCGCGCTCGCCGGCTTGCAGAACACCGCCCAGTAGTCGGTCAACTCGGCGTTGCTCGCGCTGTTGCCGTTCCGGAAGTCGTAGTGCGTCACCACCACGGTCCCGTCGCCCGCAACCTTGACCTGCGGGACGAAGGCTTGCTGGCGCAGCAGGTTCGCCTGGCTCGGCGTCTGGTTGATCTGCACGGGCGCCGACCAGGTGCTGCCGCCGTCCAGCGATTGCGAGAACGCCACCCCTTCGACGCCGGTGAAGCGGTAGTCCTCCCACACGGCGTAGAGCGCGCCGCTCGCACGGTCCACGGCGACGTCGTAGAGGATGCTGCTGTCGCGGACGGGCTGCTGCTGGTTCGGGGTGATCACGCTGTTGGAGATGATCAGGCTCACGTAGGTCGGCGTGGCCTCGAAGGTGTCGCCCTTGTCGGACGAGCGGACCAGGCCGAGCCGGACCGTGCCGTTGGGCGCGATCTCGCTGAAGAAGTCGGCCAGGGTGCCGTCCGCCAGCACGACCATCTGGTTGCCGATCGTCTGCGAGTTGTCGCCGGGATCGTAGATCGGGCGGGCCGGCTCCCAGGTTGCGCCGCCGTCGGTCGTGCGCGCCAGGTAGGTCGGCCCCTTGAACTGGAGCGGCGCGGTCGCGGTCCCTGCATCATCCTCGCGCGACTGCGCCTGGAGCCGGCTCACCCGGTCGCGGGCGTCCTGGACGCCTTCGGGATACTGCACCCCTTGCGCCGGGGCGGCGGCTCCGCCGTCGCCTTCGCCGCCCGCCCCGATCGTGAAGTCCTGCAGGCGGTCCCACACGGCGTAGGCGCGGCTGGCATCCGTCGGGTCGGCGGTGATCGAGTTCTTGTCGTTGAGGATCTGCGGATCGGTGTCCTCGATCAAGGTCACCGGCGCTTCCCAGGTCCAGGCGCCATCGGTCGAGCGGTTGACCAGCATGGCGTTCTGCCCGTTGGCGCCGGACGGCAAGGTGGGGAACAGGGTGAGCGACATGAAGTAGGCGGTGCCGGTCGGACCGAAGCTCACCCAAGGGTCGGAGGCGCGCGGGTAGATGCCGCCCGTGCAGTTCGACACGCCGCTGGGCAGGGTGACATACCAGCTTTGGCCGCCGTCGTCGCTCAGCGCGCCGCGCAGCCCGCGCGAGCCGCCGTTCGACCAGCGGTCCTGCTGCACGCCAACCAGCAGGCGCGTCGGCTCGGATGGGTCAATGGCAAGCCAGGGCTCAATGGCGGTGTTCGGGAACAAGGTGCCCGCCTGGCTTGCGGGGTCGTCCAGCACGCAGCCTGCGAACGCGCTTTGCGCGGTGACGGGGACCAACGGGCCGAGCGTCTGCGCCGAGGCGGGCGGGACCAGGCCGATGCCGAGCGCGGCCGTGCCGACGCCGGCCATCGCCCATAGGCGCTGAGGGCGCGGCGCTTTGCCGACCCGCCAAGTCCTCAACGGCAGCGTGCTTGATACTTGCGGCATCCGAGGAACCGTCATCGCAGCCTCCCGTGCTGTGGCGAGGAGCAGAGCGTATCAATTTGGTTCCCAACAGTTCAATGACAAATTATTGCCAATAAACAGCAACAGATCAAACAGTATTAAGCAAACAATCCTATGCCACGGTATTTCTCACTGCCCGCTGGGCAATCATCCCACCATGCGGCTTTCATGACGGGACATTAGTCATGCCATGGGATTGTTCATACAATATTGTCCCAAACAGCGATGGATAACTCTCGGATTTTTGAACATTCAGGTGCGCAGAACCGTCCTGGGACAGCAGGCAGCGACATGGGACAGCAACCTGCCAAGGAGCACGGCCACACCAACGCGCCATCTGTTCCGTATTCAAATTGACTTGTTTTCTTGTCAACTGTCTTGGCCCGGCGCTGAACCGCCGGGTTGGATGGCGGGCCAGCGGAGGCGGCATGGCCGGCGCGTGGCGCGCGCGAAGCGCGCGGCGGCTCAGGCCGCAGGCTGCGCCGTGATCTCCTGCGTCACCACGTCGAACTTCGCGAGCCACGCCGGGCCGAAGTTGGTCACGAGCGCCACGTCGGTCGCGTCCCGGCCCCGCGCCATCAAGAGGCGCCCGATCCGCGGCGTGTTGAAACGGGCGTCGAAGGTGTACCAGCGCCCGCCTTCCGGCCCCTCCAGGAACGCCTCGAACCACGCCGAGAAGTCCATCGGCGCATCGACCGGCGGGATGCGGATGTCGCCCAGGTAGCCCGTGCAATAGCGGGCGGGGATGTTCATGCAGCGGCACAGGGTCACGGCCAGATGGGCGAAGTCGCGGCATACGCCCCGGCGCTCGTCGTAGGCGTTGCGCGCGGTCTTGTCGGGCCGGGCGTGCTCGTAGCCGAAGGTGATGCGGTCGTTGACGAAGTCGCAGATCGCCTGCACCCGCGTCCAGCCCGGCTCGGTCGAGCCGAACAGCGACCAGGCGGTCTCGTGCAGCAGGTCGGTGTCGCAGTAGCGGCTGCCCAGCAGGTACACGAGGGCGCCGGACGGCAGCTCGTCGATGGGGAGCTGCTTCGCCTCCGGCACCGTCGGGTCGGGAAAACCCTTGTCCTGGACCTCGAACAACGTCGAGATCGTGAGCGGACCCGGCGGCGCCACGATCCGGTGGCACACGTTGCCGAAATCGTCGGTGTAGCGGCGGGCCTCGATCTCCGGCTCGAACCTGATCACCTGCGGCGTCAGCAGGTCCGCCTCGCGGGACGGGTGCACGCTCAGGAGCAGCAGCATCGGCACCGGCTGCGGGCAGTTGTAGGAGATCGTGTAGCCGGCCTGGATACGGATCATGGGAACCTCGCAAGTATCGTCTGGATGTTCATGGCTGGCTGTCCTCGTCGGATGTCACCCGGATGCTGACCTCCATGCCGAGGCAGTCCGCCGCCGCCCCGGTCCAACTGCCCGACAGCGGCACCGCGTGGCTGGGGTCGCGCACCACGGCGACGCGGATCAGGTCGCGGTTGCCGACGATGTCGTTGGTGGGATCGAACTCGACCCAGCCGGCGCCGGGCAGATAGACCTGCAGCCAGGCATGGGTGTTGCCGCCGCCGTGGTGCTCCGGCCCGCCGCGCCGGTCGCGGCTGGGCACGTAGATGTAGCCGCTGACGAAGCGCGCGGCGAGGCCGAGGCAGCGGACCGCCTCCATCATGAGCACCGCGAAGTCCCGGCAGGTCCCGGTGCCCAGGCGCAGCGTTGTGGCGGGGGGCTGGATGCCGGCCTCCTGCCTGACCTGGTAGGTGAACTGCCGCCGGATGCGGTGGTTCATGGCGGTCAGCATGGCCAGCGTGCCGGTGGGGCCGTCGGTGCGCAGGAACGACCGCGCCCAATGGTCGAGCTGGTGCGACGGGTCCGGGTATTGCCGCTCCATGGAGCGCAGCAGGTCCGCCATCTCGTCGGGGTCGTAGCTGAACGGATAGACCCGGGCGTAGTCCTCCAGGCACGCCTCGATGTCCTGCGGCTCCTGGCGGGCGTGCTCCAGCCGCAGGGTGCTGAGGAAGGTCAGCTCCTGCGCCCGGCCGCCGAAGCGGGCATAGGCGACGTTGTTGCCGAACACGTCGTGGACCCAGCGGAGCTGCACCGGTTCCGGCGTGATGTCGAGCCGCGCTTCCAGGTGCCGCTGGTCGTGGCTGTCGCGCGGGCGGAGCATCATGCGGTGCTCGCCGAACGCGACGGGCCGGCGGTAGCGGTAGGTGGTCCGGTGACGGACGGTCAGGATCGGCAAGGGGCGCCGGATGGCCGCGTGGAGCGCTTCTGCATGCAATGAGACTACCATCCCGCGACCGTGCTGCAAATCGACGCATTGGGCTACGCAAGCCGTGTGCCATGGTTCGCCGCCCATGCCGCACTGTTGAACAGCCGCCCCCGCCGCGTGGCCGGGGGGGGCGGCGCTCAGCGCTGCTGGTTGTAAACGTCGGCGCAGACGGCGCCCAGCAGCACCAGGCCCTTGATGACCTGCTGGTAGTCGATGCCGATGCCCAGGATCGACATGCCGTTGTTCATCACCCCCATGATGAACGCCCCGATGATGGCGCCCGTCACCTGGCCCACGCCGCCGTAGGCGGACGCGCCGCCGATGAAGCAGGCGGCGATGGTGTCCAGCTCGAAGCCGCCCCCGGCCTTGGGCGTCGCGGTGTTGAGTCGCGCCGCGAAGATGAGGCCGGCCAGCGCCGCCAGCACCCCCATGTTGACGAAGGTGAGGAAGGTGAGCCGCTCCGTGCCGATGCCCGACAGCTTCGCCGCCTTCTCGTTGCCGCCCACCGCATAGACCTGGCGGCCCACGGTGGTGCGGGTGGTGACGAAGGCATACAGCGCGATCAGCACGGCCATGATCACGAGCACGTTGGGCAAGCCCCGGTACGAGACGACCAGGTAGGTGAGGCCGCAGATCACGGCGAACATCAGGGCGTTCTTGGCCGCGAAGAAGCCGAACGGCTCGGTCTCCACCCCGTGCTTCTCGCGCCGGGCGCGGTTGCGGACGTTCACATAGACGAGCGCAAGCGCCAGCAGCACGCCGAGCAGCATGGAGGACAGGCGGAAGCCGCCGACCTCCGGCAGGAACTCCGGCAGGAAGCCCGAGGACAGGTGCTGGAACGCCACCGGGAACGGCCCGACCGACTGGCCGCTCAGCACCGCCAGCATCAGCCCGCGGAACACCAGCATGCCTGCCAGCGTCACGATGAAGGACGGGATCTTGAAGTAGGCGACCCAGTAGCCCTGCGCCCCGCCGATCAGCCCGCCCGCGACGAGGCAGGCCAGCGCCGCGGGCACGAAGGGGATCTGGTACTCCACCATCATCACCGCCGCGAGCGCGCCGATGAAGCCCGCCACCGACCCCACGGACAGGTCGATGTGCCCGGTGACGATGACCAGCAGCATGCCCAGCGCCATGACGGCGATGTAGCTGTTCTGCAAGACGAGGTTGGTCAGGTTGAGCGGGCGCAGCAGGGTGCCGTTGGTCGCGATCTCGAAGAACAGCATGATCGCGAACAGCGACAGCAGCATCCCGTACTGGCGGAGGTTCGCCTTGAGGAAGCCGCTTTGGCCGGGCCTCGCGATGGGTTTGACGGCGATGTCGCTCATGGTTGCTCCCCTTTGCGCATGATCGAGCGCATGATCTTCTCCTGGGACGCCTCGGCACGGGAGAACTCCCCCACGAAGGCGCCTTCGTTCATGACGCAGATGCGGTCGCAGATGCCGAGCAGCTCCGGCATCTCGGACGAGATGACGACCACGCCCTTGCCGCTGTCGGCCAGCGCGTTGATGATCTGGTAGATCTCGTACTTGGCGCCCACGTCGATGCCCCGCGTCGGCTCGTCGAGGATCAGCACCTCCGGGTCGGAGAACAGCCACTTGGACAGCACGACCTTCTGCTGGTTGCCGCCCGACAGGTTGCCGCTTTCCTGGTACACGCTGGAGCAGCGGATGCGCATGCGCCCGCGGTAGTCGTCGGCGACGGCCAGCTCCCGCATGTCGTCGATCACCGTGCCGCTGGACACGCCGCCGAGGTTGGCGAGCGTCACGTTCTTGCGGATGTCCTCCCCCAGGATCAGGCCGAGCTGCTTGCGGTCCTCCGTCACGTAGGCGAGGCCTGCGGCGATGGCGCGGGGCACGGTGGACAGGTCCACGGGCTTGCCGTCCAAGAAGGCGCGTCCGCGGATGTCCCGCCCGTAGGACCGGCCGAACACGCTCATGGCGAACTCGGTGCGGCCCGCGCCCATCAGGCCGGCGATCCCCACGATCTCGCCGCGCCGCACGTGGAAATCGACGCCGCGCACCACCTGGCGCCCCGGGTGCTGCGGGTGGTCCACCGACCAGCCCTCGACCCGGAACACCACCTCGCCGACCTGCGGCGCGTGGTCGGGGAAGCGGCTGTCGAGGTCGCGGTCCACCATGCGCCGGATGATGTGGTCCTCCTCGATCGGCCCGGCCCAGCAGTCCACCGTCTCGACGGTGCGCCCGTCGCGCAGCACGGTGACGCGGTCGGCGACCCGGGTGACCTCGTTCAGCTTGTGGGAGATCAGGATGGAGGAGATGCCCTGGGTGCGGAACCCCACCAGGAGATCCAGCAGCGCCGCGCTGTCCCGCTCGTTGAGGCTCGCGGTCGGCTCGTCGAGGATCAGCAGGCGGACCTGCTTCGACAGCGCCTTGGCGATCTCCACGAGCTGCTGCTTGCCGACGCCGAGGTCGGTGACGAGCGTGTCGGGCGCTTCGTATAGGCCGACCTTGGCCAGCAGCTCCACGGTGCGGGCGTGTACCGCGCCGCGGTCGATCACCCCGAAGCGGCCCGGCGGGTTGGACAGGAAGATGTTCTCGGCGATCGACAGCAACGGGATCAGCGCGAGTTCCTGGTGGATGATGATGATGCCCAGCGCTTCCGTGTCGTTGATGCCGCGGAAGTGCCGCTCCTGCCCGTCGTAGCGGATGCTGCCCTCGTAGCTGCCGGCGGGATAAACGCCGCTCAGCACCTTCATCAGCGTGCTCTTGCCCGCGCCGTTCTCGCCGACGAGCGCGTGGATCTCGCCCGCGCGGACGGTGAGGTTCACGTCGCGCAGCGCGGTGACGGAACCGAAGCGCTTGGTGATGCCCTGCATTTCCAGGATGTCGGCCATTCTGCTCCCTGAATGTTGGGGTGCGGAGCCGCAGCCCCGCACCCGTTGCCGCCGGCTCCTACTGGATCTGCTGCTTCGTGTAGTAGCCGCTGTCCACCAGCGTCGCCTGCCAGTTCGACTTGTCCACGATCACGGGCTTCAACAGGTAGGACGGCACGACCTTGACGCCGTTGTTGTAGCTCTTGGTGTCGTTGACCTGCACCGTCTGGTTGCTGAGCAGCGCGTCCACCATGTCCACGGTGACGCGGGCCAGGTCGCGGGTGTCCTTGAAGATGCTGGAATACTGGTCGCCCCGCAGGATCGCCTTGACGGACGCGATCTCGCAGTCCTGGCCGCTGATGAGCGGCATCGGCTGGTCGCCGCCGCCGTAGCCGACGCCCTTGAGCGAGGAGATGATGCCGATCGAAAGCCCGTCGTAGGGCGACAGCACGGCGTCCAGCCGCTTGTTCGAGTAGTAGGCGCTGAGCAGGTTGTCCATGCGCGCCTGGGCGGTCGCGCCGTCCCAGCGCAGGGTGGACACCTTGTCCATGCCGACCTGGCGGCTCTGCACCACCAGCTTGCCCTTGTCGATGTGGGGCTGCAGCACCGACATCGCGCCGTCGTAGAAGAAGTAGGCGTTGTTGTCGTCGGGCGAGCCGCCGAACAGCTCGATGTTGAACGGCCCCTTGCCGTCCTTGAGCCCCAGGCCGGTTTCCAGCGACGACGCTTGCAGCACGCCGACCTGGAAGTTGTCGAAGGTGGCGTAGTAGTCCACGTTGGGCGTGCTGCGGATCAGCCGGTCGTAGGCGATGACCTTGATGCCGCCCCGCGCCGCCTGGCCGAGCACGTCGGACAGCGTGGTGCCGTCGATGGCGGCGACCACCAGCACCTTGGCGCCCTTGGTGATCATGTTCTCGATCTGCGAAAGCTGGTTGGGCACGTCGTCCTCGGCGTATTGCAGGTCGGTCCCGTAGCCGCGCGACTTCAGCACCTTCACGATGTTGTCGCCGTCGGCGATCCAGCGCGCCGAGACCTTGGTGGGCATGGCGACGCCGACCAGGCCCTTGCCCTGGGCCGCGGCCGGCGGCGCCCAGATGCCGAGCGCCGTGGCCTTGATGAAGCTGCGTCTGGAATGCTGCATGCGTCCTCTCCGTTCCCGTCGATGCCATGTTGCCCATGGCCCAGGTTGCGCGCAAAGCCGGTTGCGGCCTGCGCCCGTCGTCTTGCGGCCCCGCGCGGCGCGGGAGCCAGGTGTCGGCATCAAAGCTAAAAATCCTATAGCGCGCATGGTGGCACAAGGAAATGCCGGCAGGTGGATGCGATTGCTCGGCTCCGCACGATATTTTGGCCCGGGCCGCGCTGGATGGGCGTTCGTCCGTGCCCATTTCCATTGGACGGACGGCGCGAGGCCGTCGCCGCGGCAGCGGGCATGGCGGCCGAGGCGCCGCAGAAAGAGGGATGGGATCAATTGGAAGCGGAGCATTTCAACGTCGTGATCATCGGCGCCGGGCTGTCCGGCGTCGGGGCCGGCTGCCATCTCACGACCAAGTGCCCCGGCAAGAGCTTCGTGATCCTGGAAGGGCGCGACGTGACCGGGGGGACGTGGGACCTGTTCCGCTACCCCGGCATCCGCTCCGATTCCGACATGTACACGCTCGGCTACTCCTTCCGGCCCTGGCGGGAAGCGAAGGCCATCGCCGATGGGCCTGCGATCCTGAAATACGTGCGGGAAACCGCCGAGGAATACGGGGTTGACCGCAAGATCCGCTTCCGCCACGCCGTGAGGCGGGTGTCCTGGTCGTCGCAGGACGCGGCCTGGACGGTGGAGGCCGGGCGCGGCCCGGAAGGGGAGCCGGTCCGGTTCACCTGCGACTTCCTGCTCACCTGCACCGGCTACTACGACTATGCCGGCGGCTACTCGCCCGAGTTCCCCGGCGCCGAGCGGTTCGCCGGGCAGATCGTGCATCCGCAGAAGTGGCCGGAGCACCTCGACTACGCCGGCAAGCGGGTCGTCGTGATCGGCAGCGGCGCCACCGCAGTGACGCTGGTTCCGGCGATGGCGGACGACGCCGCCCATGTGACCATGCTGCAACGCTCGCCCACCTACGTCGTGTCGCGGCCCGCGGAGGACGAGCTGGCGAACCGGCTGCGCCGGCACCTGCCGCCCAAGCTCGCCTATGGGCTGACCCGGTGGCGCAACGTGCTGCTCGGCATGTTCTTCTACAACCTCGCCCGGCGCAGGCCGGAGAAGTTCAAGCAGCAGGTGATCGGCGGGGTGCGGCACCACTTGGGCCAGGACTACGACGTGGCGACCCACTTCACGCCGAGCTACAACCCTTGGGACCAGCGGCTGTGCCTGGTGCCGGACTCCGACCTGTTCCGCGCGATCAAGGCCGGGCGCGCGTCCGTCGCGACCGACACGATCGAGACGTTCACGGAAACCGGGATCAGGCTCCGCTCCGGCAAGGAACTCGCGGCCGACATCGTGGTGACGGCGACCGGGCTGAACCTCAAGATCCTGAGCGGCATGGAGATCAGCGTCGATGGGGTCCGGTTCGATCCGGGCCAGTCCTTGAGCTACAAGGGCATGATGTACAGCGACGTGCCGAACCTCGCGACCGCGTTCGGCTACACCAACGCATCCTGGACGCTGAAATGCGACCTGACCTGCGAGTACGTGTGCCGCCTGCTGCAATACATGGACCGGCACGGCTACGCGCAGTGCATGCCGAAGCGCGACCCGGGCGTGACCGAGGAGCCGTTCCTCGACTTCACCTCCGGCTATGTGCAGCGCGCGATCAAGCAACTGCCGAAGCAGGGGTCGAAGAAGCCGTGGAAGCTCTACCAGAACTACGCGGTCGATCTGGTGACGCTGCGGTTCGGCAAGCTGAACGACGGCACCATGCAGTTCTCCCGCCGCGAGCAGCCGCGCCGGGCCGCCTGAGGCGGGGGGTTCACCGCCCCCCGCGGCGCAGCGCGGCGCCCAGCGCCATCGCGCCGAGCAGCGTCGCCCCCCAGATGAAATCGACGAGGAAGTTGCTGAACCGCAGGAGCTGGAACCCGCTCGATAGCAGCATCAGCGTGCAGAGCGCCAGCAGCACGGCGGGCACGGAGCCGCGCCCGCCCGCCGGGTTGGTGCCGGCCAGCACCGCGACCAGGATGGCTTGCAGCAGGTAGCTGGTGCCGTAGTCGCTCTTGGCCGCGTTGGTGCGGGCCGACAGCAGCACCCCGGCCACTGCGGCCAGCACCCCCGTCAGCACGTAGGAGAGCGTCACCGCCCGCACGGTGCGCAGCCCCGCGAACTCGGCCGCCCGCGCGCCCGATCCGATCAAGGCCAGCGTCCGCCCCCATACCGTGCGGGACAGCAGCACGCCCACGCCCGACGCGCATGCGAGCAGCACCCAAAGCGGCGCGGCGACGCCTCCCGGCGTGCCGCCGCCCAGCGCCTGCCATCCCGTCGGGAAGCCGACGACCGCCGGCCCACCGGTCAGCACCAAGGCCAGTCCGGTGAACGCCTGGCCGGTGCCGATGGTGGCGAGGATGGGCGTGATCCGCAGCCGGGCGACCAGCAGCCCGTTCAGCAAGCCGGCCAATGCGCCGGTCAGCAGCGCGCAGCCGACCCCGGCTGCGACCCAAGGCGGTGCCAGCCCGGCCAGCTCTGGCCCACGCGACGTGCCGGCCGCCCAATGGAACAGCAGCCCGGCGAGGATGCCGGAAAGGTTGGCGACGCCGATCAAGGACAGGTCGATGCCGCCGGTCAGCATCGCCGCCATGGTGGCGATGGCCAGAAGGCCGAGTTCAGGGGCGACAAACGACAGCCCCTCGAAGTTTGCCGGGCGCAGGAAGCGCCCGGACGGCACCCACCAGGCCATCAACGCGAACACGAGCACGAGCAAGGCCGCGAGCGTCAGCAGGTTGCCGTGGCGGCCCAGCGCCCGCATCGCCGGCCGGCGCGGCACGGTCGGGGCGACCGGGGCGTCCACTGGCTCAGGCCCCGGCCGTGATGGACGGTGTTGTGATGGACGGGGCCGGACGCCGCCCGCGCTCGCGCAGCGCCGTGGCAGCGGCGGCGCCCACCAGGATGGCGCCGACCACGACCCGCTGCCACGTCGTCGGCACGCCGAGCAGGATGAGGCTGTTGTTGACCAGCACCAGCAGCAGCACGCCCAGCACCGTGCCCGGCACGCTGCCGCGCCCGCCGAAGATGCTGGCGCCGCCCAGCACCACCGCCGCCAGCACATCCAGTTCAAGCCCGATGAACTCGCGCGGGCTGGCCTGCCAGGCGAGGCAGGCGTGCAGCAGGCCCGCGACGCCCGCCAGCGCGCCGGCGAGGCCGTAGGCCAGGACCGTCAGCCCGCGCACGTCGAAGCCGACCCGCTTTGCCGCCTCCGCGTCGCCGCCCAGCGCATACAGCCCGCGGCCCGGCACGGTGAAGCGCAGCAAAAGGTGGACCAGCGCCGCCGCCACGGCCCAGACCAGCACGGCCACCGAAAGCTCGACCCGGCCCGCCTCCGTGTCCCAGCCGACCAGCGACAAGCGCCCGAACGCCACCGCGTCCGGCGGCATCCGCCCGACGTTCACGACGCTGGTGCCGACCACGCCCAGCAGGAACCCGCGCACCACCGCCCCGGTGCCGAGCGTCACGATCAGCGGCACCAGCCGCACGGCATGGACGAACACGGCGTTCGCCAGGCCGAGCAGCAGCCCGATGCCGGCCGCCAGGAGGAGCATGAAACCAACGTTGCCGGGCCAGCCCCAATCCGCGGCCGCCCGCACCGAAAGGTACATCGCCGCCGCGGCAAAGGCCGGGAACGACACGTCGATGCCGCCGGCGATCAGCACCACCAGCACGCCCAGCGCCATGATGCCCTGGACCGACGCGCTGCGCAGCAGCCCGAACAGGTTGCCCCAGCCCCAGAACGCCGGGTTCGCCGCCCCGATGGCGAGCGCGGCCACGACGAGAACGGCCGCAACCGCGGCCTCCGGCGAGCGCAGCCACCGCGCTTTCATCTGGGTGCCCTCATGCCAAGGCCCGGAGCCGGTCGGCGATGGCGGCGTCGGTGAGCGCGTCCCCTTCCAGCACGCCCGCCAGCCGCCCGCGGTGCACCAGCAGCACCCGGCCGCACTCCGCCAGTTCCGGCCCGTCGTCCGACACCATCAGCACCGCCAGCCCCTGCTCCCGCGCCAGGCCGCGCAGCGTGCGGTGGATCGCCCCCTTGCTGCCCACGTCCACGCCCACCGTCGGGCCGTTCAGCACCAGCACCCGCGCCCGGGTCAGCAGCCAGCGCCCGATCACCACGCGCTGCTGGTTGCCGCCCGAAAGCTCCGACACCGCGCGGTCGCCGGAAGGCGTCGCAATCGCCATGTCGCGGACCGCGCCCGCCGCCGCGCGCCGCCCGGCCGCACCGTCCAGCCACCCGCCCGGCCCGGCGAGCCGGTCGAGCGACGCCGCCAGCAGGTTGTCGTCGATGCTGCGGGCGGGGAACAGGCCCTCGGTCAGCCGGTCCTCCGGCACGTAGGCGATCCCGGCCGCCACCGCGTCCGCGACGCTGCGCAGCGCGACCGGGCGCCCGTCCAGCAGGATCTCGCCGGCGTAGCCCGGCCTCATGCCGAACAGCGCCAGCGCCAGCTCCGTCCGCCCGGAGCCGAGCAGCCCGGCGACGCCCACGACCTCGCCGGGCATCAGGCTGAACGACACGTCCGCCACCTCCCTCGGCACCGTCAGGCCGCGCAACTCCAGCCGCGGCGGGGTGCCGGGTGGCGGCGGGGTCCAATCGTGCCGCACCGGGCCGGGGTCGTGGCCGGTCATGGCGCGGGTAATGCGGGCCTCGTCGAAGTCCGCCATGGGACCTTCGGCCACCACGCGGCCGTTGCGCAGCACGGTGAGGCTGTCGGCCACCGCCAGCATTTCCCGCATCTTGTGGCTGACGAACAGCACGGCAATGCCTTGGGCCTGCATGGCGGCGACCAGTTGGAACAGCCGGGCGACCTCCTGGTGCGTGAGCGCCGTGGTCGGCTCGTCCATCACCAGCAGCCGCACGTCGGCCAGCAGGGCGCGGGCGATGGCGACCAGTTGCCGGCCCGCGACCGGAAGGCCGCCCACCTCCGCATCCGGGTCGAGCGCCACGCCCAGGCGCGCGGACGCCTCCTCCACGGCGCGGCGTGCCCGGCGGCGGCTCAGCAGCCAGCGCCGGGCGCCGAGGTCCTGGC
>CAXUIQ010000051.1:0-13117 GCA_964250815.1 uncultured Acetobacteraceae bacterium | reverse complement strand
TTTTTGGCGGGGGGGGGGGGGGGGGGTTGCTGGGGGGGGGGGGGCCCGGGGCGCGCCACCAGGCGGTTGCCGCGCAATGAGGACGGCGCAGGACCTGCCGGCGATGCCGGTGATCGCCGACATCGGCGCCCGCACGGACGCCTACTTCAACCGCACGCGCGAGGTGATCGGCCGGTTCGGCGACAAGCGCGTGACCTACGCCTTTTTCCTGCGCCGCCCGGTGATCTCGGCGCCGCGGCTGATGCTGGACTGGCTGGCCGAGGTCGCGGCGCTGCGCGGCACGCGGTTCGAGTTCGACCAGGCGCACCCGGAAGGCACCTGGGTCGGGGCCGGCGAGCCGATCGTCTATGTGACCGGCAGCTTCCACGAGCTGGCGGATTGCGAGACGATCTGCCTGCAGAAGCTCGGCGCGGCCTGCGTCGCCGCGCACAATGCCTACCAGATGTGCATGGCGCTGCCGGGCGCCCGCTTCATCGCGATGGAGGCCCGGCACTGCGCCGGCGCCGAGATGCAGGGGATGATGGGCTACGCCGCAAGCGTCGGCAGCGACGCCGCCAGGCGGGAAGGCGCCCATGGCTTCATCGGCGCGTCCTCCGACTTGGCTGCGCCGTATTTCGGCGGCACGCGGGGCCTGGGCACCATGCCGCACGCGCTGATCGGCTACGCCGGGTCCACGGTGCGGGCGGCGGAGATGTTCCACGAAACCTGCCCGGACGAGGCGCTGACGGTGCTGACCGACTTCTTCGGTCGGGAGATCACCGACGGGCTGGAGGTGTGCCGCCGGTTCCCGGACCTCGCCGCCGCCGGGCGGCTTTCGGTGCGGCTCGACACCCATGGCGGGCGATACCTGGAAGGGCTGGACCCCGCCGTAAGCTACGCCGTGCTGGAACGCCAGGCGCCCGGCGCCATCCGCCGCTACCGCAGCGACCAGGAGTTGCGCCACCTGGTCGGCACCGGCGTTTCGGCGGCGGCGATCTGGCGGATGCGGGAGGCGCTGGACGAGGCCGGCTTCCCCCAGGTCCGCATCGTGGTGTCGTCCGGCTTCGGCGTCGCGAAATGCCGGGTGATGGCGGACACCCGCGCCCCCATCGACGTGGTCGGCACCGGCAGCTTCATCCCGGACGACTGGCACGAGACCTACGCCACCGCGGACATCGTGGAGTACGACGGCCAGGCGCGGGTGAAGGTCGGGCGCGAGTTCCTGCTCCGCGCCAACCGGGCGCGCCACGCCGACGCCCGGCGCGTTGACAGCGTGGCCCCGAACCCCAGGTCCCCCGCATGACGCTCCGCATCGCGCTTGCCCAGATCAATCCCCACGAAGGGGACGTGGTTGCCAACCTTGCCCGCATCCGCCGCGCCCGGGCCGACGCCGCGGCGATGGGCGCCGACCTGGTGGTGACGCCGGAGTTCTCCATCGGCGGCTACCCGCCCGAGGACCTGGTGCGCAAGCCGGCCTTCGTCGAGCTGTGCGAGACCGCCATCGCGGACCTGGCGCGCGACACCGCCGATGGCGGGCCGGGCGTGGTCGTGGGCGGACCTTGGCGGGAGGGCGACAAGCTTTACAACGCCGCCTTTGTGCTGGACGGGGGGCGCACCATCGCGCGCCGGGCCAAGCACGAGTTGCCGAACTACGGCGTGTTCGACGACAAGCGCGTGTTCGACGCCGGCCCCAGCCCCGGCCCGGTCGCGTTCCGCGGCTACCGCCTGGGCGTCATGGTGTGCGAGGACTTCTGGCTGCCCGCAGTGTCCGAGACCTTGGCCGAAAGCGGCGCCGAGATGCTGCTGTCGATCAACGGCTCGCCGTTCGAGGACGGCAAGCAGGCCCACCGCGTGGCGCTCGGCGTCGAGCGCGTGGTGGAAACCGGGCTGCCCTTCGTGTTCCTGGGCCAGGTGTGCGGCCAGGACGAGCTGGTGTTCGACGGCGCGAGCTTCGTCTTGAACGCCGACCGCGCGCTCGCGGTGCAGATGCCGTTCTTCAGCGAGGCGCTGACGCTGACGGAATGGCGGCGCGACGGCGACACGCTGGTCTGCGCGCCGCAGCCCTTGCCGCCCGAGCCGGACCGGCTGGAGCTGATCTACCGCTGCATGATGCTGGGCCTGGGCGACTACGTGCGCAAGAACCGGTTCCCCGGCGTGCTGCTCGGCCTGTCGGGCGGCATCGACAGCGCCTTGTCGGCGGCGGTGGCGGTGGACGCGCTGGGCGCGGAGCACGTGCGCGCCGTGATGCTGCCCAGCCCCTACACCAGCCAGCACAGCCTGGACGACGCCGCCGAGTGCGCCCGGCTGCTCGGCATCCGCTGCGACACCGTGCCGATCAGCCCGGCCATGCACGCCTTCGGCGACGCGCTGGCGCCGCTGTTCGAGGGACGCCAGGCGGACATCACGGAGGAGAACATCCAGTCGCGCTCCCGCGGCCTCATCCTGATGGCGATGTCCAACAAGTTCGGCGACATGCTGCTGACCACCGGCAACAAGTCGGAGATGTCGGTGGGCTACGCGACGCTGTACGGCGACATGTGCGGCGGCTATTCCGTGCTCAAGGACGTTTACAAGACCACCGTGTTCGCCCTGTGCCGCTGGCGCAACGCGCACGTGCCCGAGGGCGCACGCGGCCCGCGCGGCCCGGTGATGCCGGAGCGCGTCATCGCCAAGCCGCCCTCGGCGGAGCTGAAGCACGACCAGACCGACCAGGACACCCTGCCGCCCTACGAGGATTTGGACGCGATCCTGCAAGGCCTGGTCGAGGGCGAGCAGTCCGTCGATGCGCTGGTGGCCCGCGGCCATGACCGCGCGACGGTGCTGCGGGTTTGGCGGATGCTGGACCGCGCCGAGTACAAGCGGCGCCAGGCCCCGCCCGGCGTGAAGATCACCCCGCGCGCCTTCGGCCGGGACCGCCGCTACCCCATCACCAACGGCTTCACGGGCCTGGTCGCCTGATGGACGCGCCGCCGGAGGGTTGGCGCGTCCGCATCCTGGACCTGTCCGGCGGCGCGGAGGACAACATCGTCGAGGACGTGCCGGGCTTCCTGTCCTTGGAGCACGCCAACCTGTTCGCCCGGCGCTACGTGCGGGACAGCATCGAGCGGTGCCGGGCGCGCGGCATGGAAGCGCAGGCGGTGCTGGACGCCTGGTTCGCCTACGGCGAGGACGCGGAAGTGCTGGGCGCGGGCGGGGCCGGATGGCGAAGCGCCACCGAGCTGCACGATTTCGCCGCCCGGCGCGCCGCGGCGGCCGACCGCGACTGGCGCTCCATCGACCCCCGGCTGGTCCGGGACGACGACGAGGACGACGACGGCCCGGCCCCTGGCGACGGGCACGGAACGGCATGAGGCTCCGCTTCGCCCCAAGCCCCACCGGCCTGCTGCACGTGGGCAACGCGCGCATCGCCCTTGCCAACTTCCTGCTGGCCCGCCGCCACGGCGGCCAGTTCCTGCTGCGGCTCGACGACACCGACGCCGGGCGCAGCCGCGCGGAATACGCCGACGCCATCGAGCACGACCTGCGCTGGCTCGGCATCGCCTGGGACGAGATGTTCCGCCAGTCGGACCGGCTGGACGCCTACGCCGCGGCGTCCGAGCGGCTGGAGGCGTCCGGGCGGCTGTACCCTTGCTTCGAGACCGAGGAGGAGCTGAACGCCAAGCGCGAGCTGCGCGTCCGCCGCAAGCAGCCGCCGATCTACGACCGCGCCATGCTGAAGCTGACGCCGGAGCAGCGCGCCGCCGCGGAGGCGAACGGCAAGCGGCCGCATTGGCGGTTCCTGCTCTCGGGCTACCCGGCGGAATGGGGCGACATGGTGCTGGGGCCGCGCACGGTGAAGCTGTCCGCCATTTCCGACCCCATCCTGATCCGGGCCGACGGCACGCCGCTCTACACCTTCACCTCCGTGGTGGACGACATCGAGACCGGGATCACCCACGTGGTGCGCGGTGAGGACCACGTGACCAACACCGGCATCCAGATCGACATCATGGCCGCCCTCGGGGCGCGTCCGGCGAACGTGCGGTTCGCCCACCTGCCGCTGCTGGTGGACCAGGACGGCGGCAAGCTGTCGAAGCGGGTGGGCGCGCTGTCGCTGCGCAGCCTGCGCGGCGACGGGATCGAGCCGCAGGCGCTGGCCGGCTACCTCGCGCGCCTCGGCACCGCCGACGACCCGGCGCCGCAATCCGCGGACGAGATCGCCGAAACCTTCGACCTGTCCCGCGTGTCCCGCTCCGCCGCGCGCTTCGACGGGCGGCAACTGCTGGCGCTGAACCGCCGGGTGCTGCACGACCTGCCGTTCGACGCGGTGCGGGACCGCCTGCCGCCCTCCGCCACGACCGCCTTCTGGCTGGCGGTGCGCGGCAACCTCGACCTGCTGAACGAAGCGCGCGGCTGGTGGGAGGTGGTGGCCGGCACGATCATCCCGCCGCTGATCGATGGCGAGGCCGGGTATCTGCGCATCGCCCGTGATACCCTGCCGGCGGAACCCTGGGACAACGACGTATGGGCCAAATGGATCGACGCGCTGAAAGCTGCCACGGGCCGCAAGGGCCGGAGCCTGTTCCTGCCGCTGCGCCTCGCTTTGACGGGGGAGGACCACGGGCCGGAGCTGCGCGACCTGCTGCCGCTGATGGGCCGGGACCGCGCGGCGGAGCGGCTGCGGCTGGCAGCGGCATGAGCGGGATTCCGGACCACGCGGCGCTTCGGGCGCACATGGGCGCGGTCGGCCCGATGGCGGCGCGCAAGGTCCTGCCGGCGCTCGACCGGCATTGCCGCGCCTTCATCGCCCTGTCGCCGTTCCTGGTGCTGGCCTCGGCCGATGCACAGGGCCAGGTGGACGCCAGCCCGCGCGGCGACCCGCCGGGCTTCGTGCAGGTGCTGGACGACCGCACGCTGCTGCTGCCCGACCGGCCCGGCAACAACCGGGTGGACAGCTTCGCCAACATCCTGACGGCGCCGGGCGTCGGCCTGATCTTCTTCGTGCCGGGCATCGACGAGACGCTGCGGGTGAACGGCACGGCGCGGCTGCTGACGGACGCCGAAACCCTTGCCAGGGCCAGCATCGCCGGCAAGGCGCCGCGCACCGGCTTGGTGGTCGCAGTGGAAGAGGTGTTCTTCCACTGTGCCAAGGCCTTGCGCCGCGCCCGCCTGTGGGACCCGGCGGCGCAGATCGAACGCTCGGCCTTCCCGAGCCTCGGCCGCATCATCGCCGAGCAGACGCAGGTGTTCAGCGTCGAAGAAGCGGAGCGCCGGACCGAGGACGCCTACCGCACCAGGATGTACTGAAGCCTCCCATGCCCGACCTCGTGCTGCACAACACCCTGACCCGGCGGCGCGAGGCGTTCGTGCCGCTCGACCCGCAGCACGTGCGCCTGTATGTCTGCGGCCCCACGGTCTATGACCTGGCGCACATCGGCAACGCCCGTGCCGAGACGGTGTTCGACGTGCTGGCCCGGCTGTTGCGGCACCTGTTCCCGCGCGTGACCTACGTCCGCAACATCACCGACGTGGACGACAAGATCAACGCCCGCGCCGCCGCGAGCGGGGAGGGGATCGACGCCGTCACCGCCCGCACCGCGGCGCAGTTCCATGCCGACATGGCGGCGCTCGGCAACCTGCCTCCCGACATCGAGCCGCGCGCCACCGAGCACATCCCGGGCATGGTCGCGCTGATCGAGCGGCTGATCGCGGGCGGCCACGCCTATGCCGCGGGCGGCCACGTGCTGTTCGCCGTCGCGAGCTTCGACCAGTACGGCGCGCTGTCCGGCCGCAGCCCGGACGAGCTGCTGGCCGGCGCGCGGGTGGAAGTCGCGCCCTACAAGCGCGATCCCGGCGACTTCGTGCTGTGGAAGCCGTCGCCGCCGGACCTGCCGGGCTGGGATAGCCCTTGGGGCCGCGGCCGTCCGGGCTGGCACATCGAGTGCAGCGCGATGGCCTGGCAATACCTGGGCGAGACGTTCGACATCCACGGCGGCGGCGGCGACCTGCTGTTCCCCCACCACGAGAACGAGCGCGCGCAGAGCCTGTGCGCCCTGCCCGGCAGCGGCTTCGCCCGGGTCTGGCTGCACAACGGCATGTTGAACCTCAACGGGGAGAAGATGTCGAAGTCGCTCGGCAACTTCCTCACGGTCCGGGACGTGCTGGGCCGCGCGCCGGCGGAGGCGGTGCGGCTGATGCTGCTGAAGTCGCAGTACCGGGGGACGCTGGACTTCAGCGACGCCGGGCTGGCCGAGGCGCGGGGCGAACTCGACCGGTTCTACCGCGCGCTGGCCCGCGCGCCGGCGGGGAAGGGTCCCGCGCCGGATTCGGTGCTGGACGCCCTGTGCGACGACCTCAATACGCCGCTCGCCTTGTCGGCCCTGCACGCGCTGGCCGACGACGCCATGGCTGGCGACCGCGCCGCGGCGGCAGGGCTGCGGGCGGGGGGCGGCTTGATGGGGCTGTTGCAGGCCGATCCCGCCGCTTGGTTCCAGGGCGGCGACGACGTGCCCGCCATCGAGGCGGCCATTGCCGACCGCATCGCCGCCCGAAGCACCCGGGATTTCGCCCGGGCCGACGCGATCCGGGCCGAGTGGCTGGCCCGGGGCGTGGCGTTCGAGGACCGTCCGGACGGCACCACCGACTGGCGCCGGGTCGCGACACAGCCGGCATGACCGGACGGAACGGCGGCGCGGACATCGGGCCGACCGAGGAGAACAGCCCGGTCGTCGTCCTGGTCCGCCCGCAGCTTGCCGACAACATCGGCGCCTGCGCCCGCGCCATGGCCAATGGGGGCCTGTTCCACCTGCGGCTGGTGGCCCCGCGCGACGGCTGGCCGCAGGAGCGCGCCTGGCGCACCGCATCCGGCGCCGACCGCATCCTGGACCAGGCGGCGCTGCACGACACCGTGGCCGGCGCGGCGGCCGACCTGCACCGCGTCTTCGCCACCTGCCCACGCCCGCGCCACGTGATCAAGCCGGTGATGACGGCCCGCGCCGCCGCCGGGGCGCTGCGGGAGGCCGGGCAGCGGGGCCTGCGCTGCGGCATCCTGTTCGGGCCGGAGCGCGCCGGCCTCGACAACGACGACATGGCGCAGGCCGACACCCTGGTGCGCTACCCGCTCAACCCGGCGTTCGACAGCCTGAACCTGGCGCAGGCGGTCATGGTCATGGCGTATGAATGGTGGACCGCCGCCGACGCGACGCCGGGCCGGCGCCTGATGACCAACGAGACGGCGGTCGCGACGAAGGGCCAGATCGAGAACCTGCTGGCCCACCTGATCGACGAGCTGGACGCCTGCGGCTTCCTGCGCAACGCGCCGAAGCGGCCCGGCATGGTGCGCAACCTGTACCACTTGTTCCAGCGCGGCGAGGCGACGGAGCAGGAGTTGCGCACCCTGCACGGCGTCGTCAGCATGTTGGCGCTGGGACGGCGGCAGCGCGGACGGCTGGAGCCGGACATGCCTGATCCAGATGGGCCTAATCCGGAATTGTGAGCCGCTTCGCGAGGCGGCGCGACAGCAGCCAGCCGATGATCGCGGAGCACGGGCCGCCGATCATGATGGGGATCAGTCCGAACGGCTGCCCGTTCGCCATCAGGTCCATGCCGACCCCCAGCATCGTGCCGCCGATGATCCCGCCGGTCACGCCGGACGCGATGCCGAGCCAGAGGATGTCGCCGCGTGTGATCATGCGGGCACACATGCGGGCATCGCGCCGGTTTGACAACCGGGTGCCGCGGTCTTACCACGCGCCCACTGCCGGGAACGTGGACGCGCCTCCGGGGCGTGCGCCCGCCGCATCGCCGTGCGGCCTACCGGCGCAACAAGCGGTGCAGAAGCGCCGCACAGAAGATGGAGCCTCGCGCATGACTAAGCGCGCCGAAAGCAAGTACAAGATCAACCGCCGTCTGGGCGTGAACCTGTGGGGCCGCGCCAAGTCCCCGATCAACAAGCGCGAATACGGGCCGGGCCAGCACGGCCAGCGGCGCAAGCAGAAGCCGACCGACTTCGGCATCCAGCTCATGGCCAAGCAGAAGCTGAAGGGCTACTACGGCAACATCAGCGAGAAGCAGTTCCGCAAGTACTACGACGAGGCCGTGCGCCGCAAGGGCGACACCAGCGAGAACCTGGTCGAGCTGCTGGAGCGCCGGCTGGATGCGGTGGTGTACCGCCTGAAGTTCGCCATCACGCCATTCGCCTCGCGGCAGTTCGTCAACCACGGCCATGTCACCGTGAACGGCAAGAAGGTGAACATCCCGTCGTTCCTGGTGCGCGACGGCGACGAGATCGAGGTGCGGGAGAAGTCCAAGCAGCTCGCCGTCGTGCTGGACGCGGCGCAGAGCGGCGAGCGGGACGTGCCGGACTACCTGGAAGTGGACCACCGCGCCATGAAGGGCCGCTTCGGCCGCGCGCCGAAGCTGACGGACGTGCCGTATCCCGTCACGATGGAGCCGAACCTGGTCGTCGAGTTCTACTCCCGCTGATCCATCCCCATATGGAGGGTGCATGCGCCGGGTCCTGCCCGGCGCTTCGCATTTGAGGGCCGCGATGACACCCACCCAAGAGATCGCCCGCCGCCGCACGTTCGCGATCATCTCGCATCCCGACGCCGGCAAGACCACGCTGACCGAGCGGCTGCTGCGCGCCGGCGGCGCCATCCAGTTGGCCGGCAATGTGCGCGCCAAGGGCGAGCGCCGCCGCACCCGGTCCGACTGGATGGGGATCGAGCGCGACCGCGGCATCTCCGTCGTGACCTCCGTGATGACGTTCGAGTACTCCGGCTGCGTGTTCAACCTGCTGGACACGCCGGGGCACGAGGATTTCAGCGAGGACACCTACCGCACGCTGACCGCCGTGGACTCTGCCGTCATGGTGATCGACGCCGCCAAGGGGATTGAGGCGCGGACCCGCAAGCTGTTCGAGATCTGCCGCCTGCGCGACATCCCCATCGTGACGTTCATCAACAAGATGGACCGGGAAGCGCGCGACCCGTTCGAGATCGTGGACGAGGTTTCCAGCACCCTGGCGCTTGACACCGCGCCGGTGACATGGCCCGTCGGCCGCGCCCAGGGTTTCGCCGGCACCTACGACGTGCGCAGCCGCGACCTGCGCCTCGCGGACGGGCTGGCGCAGAGCGACCCGCGCATGATCGCGCTGGGGGAAGAACTGGAGCTGGTCCAGGCGGCCCTGCCGGAGTTCGACCTGGCGGGCTTCAACGCCGGGCACCTGACCCCGGTGTTCTTCGGCAGCGCCATCAAGGAGATCGGCGTGTCCGACCTGCTGGACGGCCTGGTGGGCTTCGGCCCGCCGCCGCGGGCGCAGCCGGCGGACCTCCGCACCGTGGAGGCGACCGAGGACAAGCTGACCGCGCTGGTGTTCAAGATCCAGGCCAACATGGACCCCAACCACCGCGACCGCATCGCCTTTGCCCGGGTGTGTTCCGGGCGCCTCGTGCGCGGGATGCGGCTCAAGCAAGTGCGGACGGGCAAGCAGATTCCGCTGCACGCGCCGCAGTTCTTCTTTGCCCGGGACCGGCAGATCGCTGAGGAGGCGTTCGCCGGGGACGTGGTGGGCATCCCGAACCACGGCACGCTGCGCATCGGCGACACGCTGACGGAGGACGAGGAGCTGAACTTCGTCGGCGTGCCATACTTCGCGCCCGAAATCCTGCGCCGGGTCCGCCTGGACGACGCGATGAAGGCGAAGAAGCTGCGCCAGGCGCTGCAGGAACTGGCGGAGGAGGGCGTGGTGCAGTTGTTTCGCCCGCAGGACGGCAGCCAGCCCATCGTCGGCGTGGTCGGCACCTTGCAGCTCGATGTGCTGGTCGCGCGGCTCGCCAGCGAGTACGGCGTCGCCATCGGCTTCGAGCCGGTGCCCTACGCCCTCGCGCGCTGGGTCACGGGCGACAAGGCGCTGCTGGCCCGGTTCGTTTCGGAGCAGCGGACCAGCATGGCGGACGACGTGGACGGCGACCCGGTGTTCCTCGCGAGTTCCCCGTTCATGATGCGCCGCACCGCCGAGACGCACGGGGGCCTGATGTTCCGCGACATCAAGGACGTGCGCGCCGAGGCCGTGGCGGCCTGACATGGACCGGGTGGACCGCAAGCTGCTGGCGCTGTTGCAGCAGGACAGCACCCAATCCATCGCGCAGTTGGCCGACCAGGTCGGGCTCTCGCAGACGCCGTGCTGGAAGCGCATCCAGCGGCTGGAGGCGGACGGGGTGATCGAGCGCCGGGTGGCGCTGCTGTCGCCGGAGAAGCTGGGCCTGGGCCTGACGGTGTTCGTGTCGATCGAGGCCGGCGACCACTCGCCCGACTGGCTGGCCCGGTTCGCCGCCGCGGTGTCGGGCTTTCCGGAGGTGGTCGAGGTGCATCGGATGGCCGGGGACGTCGACTACATGCTGCGGGTCATCACCCGGGACATCGCAGCCTACGACGGGTTCTACAAGCGCCTGATCGCGGCGGTGCCGATCAAGAACGTCAGCTCACGGTTCAGCATGGAGCGGGTGAAGTCCACGACGGCGCTGCCCATGGAAATGGCCGGATAGGGGGTGGAGTTTGACCGCCTCGTGACCAAGGACGCGGTGCAAGTCATGGTGAGGCAAGCGCATCAGCCAGCAGGGCTTCGCGTTCAAGGACGACCTTGAGAGCGTGACCCGCCGAGTCGAATTTCAGCTTGGAGGGCGACATGGACGATGAACTGAGGGCCTACCTCGACGCGATGCGCAGCGAATTCAATGACGCGCAGGAGCGGCTGCTGAACCGCATGGCATCGCTGGAACAGCATTTCCAAAACACCAAGGGCTTTCTGGTCGGCGACGCCATCGTCTCAGGGCGGCGCTGGCTCGACCTGGACGAGCGGGCGAACCGCTTGGAACGCGACCGCAAGACCGACGGTTAGGCTGGGCAGCATCGGCGTTCCGAAACAGCGCCCCGGAAGATCGCTGCTGCCCGGCAACGCCGCGCCTCAAGAGCCGGAGCTTGCAGCCAAGCCCCGGCAAAGCGTCACGCGGCAGCCTGGTGCGGCACGCCCTTCTCGGTCAGCAAGGTTTCCAGCTCGCCCGACTGGAACATCTCGGTCACGATGTCGCAGCCGCCGACGAACTCGCCCTTGACGTAGAGCTGCGGCACGGTCGGCCAGCTTGAGAACTGCTTCACGCCCTCCCGCAGTTCCGGGTCTTCCAGCACGTTGGCGGTTTGGAACGGCACGCCCATGTGCGTCAGGATCTGCACGACCCGAGCCGAGAACCCGCACTGCGGGAACATGGCATTGCCCTTCATGTAGAGCATGACGGGGTTGGCGGAAATCTCGCTCTGGATGCGCTCGTGGACTGGACTCATGGTGTCGGCTCCTGTTGCGGCGGTGAGGTCTGCAAGGCGAGGGCGTGCAACGCGCCGCCCATGCGGCCCTGCAAGGCGGCATAGACCATCTGGTGCTGCTGGACGCGGGACCGGCCGCGGAACGCTTCGCTGACCACGACCGCAGCGTAATGGTCGCCGTCGCCGGCCAGGTCCTGGATCGTGACCTGCGCATCGGGCAGGGCGTCCCGGATCAAAGCCTCGATCTCGCTGGCCACCATCGCCATCGGCTAGTTCCCCATCCACGCCGGGAAGAAGCGCTCGTGCGCCGCCCGCAGCTCCGCCAGCGATATGGCGACGCCGCCGGGCAGTGTCAAATGCGTGCCGCCGGCCCGGCCAAGCCGCATGGCCGGCACCCCGGCGCGTCCGGCATCGGCCAGCACGGCGTCCGCGTCGGCCACGGCCAGCACGTAGCGCGCCTGGTCCTCCCCGAACCAGAAGCCGTGCGGCGCCAGCCCGGCCGGCGCGTCCGCAAGCGTCGCGCCGACATCCCCGGCCAGCACCATCTCCGCCACCGCGACCAGCAGGCCGCCATCCGACACGTCATGGCAGGCGCGCACCCGGCCAGCGAGCACCAGCCCGCGCACGAAGTCGCCATGACGGCGCTCGGCGGGGAGATCGACCGGCGGCGGCGGCCCGTCTTCCCGGCCGGCGACTTCCCGCAGCCACAGCGACTGCCCCAGCCACCCGGACGCCGCGCCCACGAGCACCAAGTCCAGCCCCGGACGCAGCGCCAGCCCGACGCATTGGCCCGCGTCGTCCAGCACGCCAAGCCCGCCGATGGCCGGCGTGGGCAGGATGCCGCGGCCGTCGGTCTCGTTGTACAGGCTGACGTTGCCGCTCACGACGGGGAAGTCGAGCGCCCGGCAGGCCGCTGCCATGCCGCGTATGCAGGCGGCGAACTGGCCCATGATCTCGGGCTTCTCGGGATTGCCGAAGTTCATGTTGTCGGTGATCGCAAGCGGGCGCGCGCCGACCGCGGACAGGTTGCGCCACGCCTCCGCCACAGCCTGCGCGCCTCCGGCTTCCGGATCGGCGGCGCAATAGCGCGGCGTGCAGTCGGTGGTCAGCGCCAGGGCGCGGCGCGACCCCTCGATCCGCACCACGGCCGCGTCGGCGCCGCCGGGCCGCTGCACGGTCTGGCCGCCGACCGTGCTGTCGTACTGGTTCCACACCCAGGCGCGGGAGCACAGGTCGGGACAGGCGAGCAGCATCAGCAGGGCAGGGGCCAGCCCCACGGGATCGGCGACTTCGCCCAGGGCGGGCCGCTTCGGCGTTTCCGCCGTGGGCCGGCGATGCAGCGGCGCCTGCTCGGCCAGCGGGTCGAGCGCGATGTCGGCCTCGACGGCGCCCTGGTGCCTCACCACGATGCGCCCGGTGTCGGTCAGGCGGCCGACCACAGCGAAGTCCAGCTCCCACTTCTCGAACACCGCCCGCGCCACGTCCTGCCGGTCCGGGCGCAGCACCATCAGCATGCGCTCCTGGCTTTCTGACAGCATCATCTCATACGCCGTCATCTCGGCCTCGCGCTGCGGCACTTGGTCGAGATCGAGCTCGATGCCGACGTCGCCCTTGCCGGCCATCTCCACGCTGCTGCTCGTGAGCCCAGCGGCGCCCATGTCCTGGATCGCCACGATCGCGTCGGTCGCCATCAACTCCAGGCATGCCTCGATCAGCAGCTTTTCCGTGAACGGGTCGCCGACCTGGACGGTGGGGCGTTTCTCGTCGGAGTCGGCCCCGAACTCCGCGCTGGCCATCGTCGCGCCGTGGATGCCGTCGCGCCCGGTTTTCGATCCCACAT
>CAXUIQ010000050.1:12192-13272 GCA_964250815.1 uncultured Acetobacteraceae bacterium | reverse complement strand
CGTGGACCTCGCCCAGTTCGTAGAGCTGGGCGCCCGAGGCCCGGATGCGCCGCAGCGCCGGAACCTGGTCGGCCTCCGCCGCCGGGATGGGCGTCAGGCCGTTGCCCTCGTCCGATGCCGGGTAGCTCACGGTGGTGTTGGGCGGCGTCGCTGGCGCCGGCTCGGCGGCGGTCGGCTGCACGGCGCAGAGCGGGGCCGCCGCGGCGAGCAGGGGGACGAGCGACAAGGCTGAGCCAAGCAGCAGCATGCGAAGGGTGGCGTGCATGGTGGGTCCCGGTCAGGAGGGGGTGAGGACGGACTGGTTCGCGGCCGGGCCGAGGCGGTTGGCCATCACCTGGCGGAACTGGCCCACGGTCCAGGAGGACATGCCGTTGTTCGACAACGACCGCGCCGATACGAGGTCACTGAGGGGCGTTGTCGGGGAGGCGGCGGCAATGTTGGCCCCAGCTTGGGTGCCGAAGACCCATGCCCCGTAGGTTTGCAGGGTGGTTGCAGGTTGGCCGATGGCCTGGGAAACCGTCGTCGCATAGTCGTGCATCAGGTAAGCCGATGCGACGGCTTGATCCTGCGGGTTCGTGATGTCCGCCGCAGTGTATCCGAGACCGTGCTGTTGAGAGATCGACAGAAAGGTCGGGGTGGTGAACTGCCAGGGGCCGGTGGCGCTGCTTGAACCGTTGGCGGTGGGCACGTTTCGGAACCCGCTCTCGGCTTGCCCGACGGCCGCGACGGACTCCACGCTCACGCCCTGCTGCTGCGCGACGGTCTCCGCGGTGGCGCCGTAGTCGGTGGCGAGCATGGCATCGACGGCGCTTGAGCTGCCAGGCTGGTAGTTGCCGGGGTTCGTGACCGCCGTGTTCGAGGGAGGGGTTCCACCCCATAGGCGCTAAAATAGTGCTTGACCCGACGCGGATGGGCTTGATCCTGGGAGCAGATGCAAGACACCGCATCTGTTTTGACCGACCATTTCGCCGATCTGCTGGCGCGGCTTCCCGCCGGCCTGGATCTCGATCGTCTGGCGCTGGAGACCCAGGCGATCCAGCGCAAGCGAGAGTTGGTCGGTGGCGCGGCGCTGCTGCGGAT
>CAXUIQ010000050.1:6189-12182 GCA_964250815.1 uncultured Acetobacteraceae bacterium | reverse complement strand
CACCCCCTCCCCCGCCCGTCGTGCCGCTGCCAGGTGTGGCGTTCCAGGTTATGCCCACCTCCCCGAAAGTGGGGATGATCTGTGGTGGAACGCCATCTGGATTCACCAGGGTTGGATTGCTTTGCGCTTGTGCAGCACCGGGTGGCAGCACATAGCCAAACACCGCAAGCGCAAGACACGATCTGACGCACCTCATGCCTTTGCCCGTTCAATGAAAATCAAAGACGGGCGTGCCGTTCAGGCGCAGGCCAGGGATGGTGCACGTGCCGTTCGGCTTGAGATCATTGTGGAACGGCTTGACAGTGGACGCTGGGATGAAGCCGATCTTGCCGTTGTAATGGAGTACTTCAGCATAGCCATCGACCCAGCCAATCGACGCGGCAACCATTTGCTGGGTTTGCCCGATCACCGAGGCTCTTGGGTTGGGTGCGGACAAGACGGGCTGCCAAGGCGTCGTGCTCATGCAGACCCATTGGTGGTGAGCAGGGATGATCCTTTCCGGCATTGTGGGCACCGGCGCAGGGCGATCCGGGCGTGGCTTCATCTCGGCGTTGCGTTGCGCCGACAAACGATCCAGGTAATCGAGGTTGCTTGGCTTCTGGGCGTGGGCTGGTCCCCCAAGGATCAGCCCGAGCAGAGCAGAGACGGAAAGGGTAAGACGGTTAAACATGGGAGATCGCTCCATCCCAGGTTGCTGACCCGCCCAGCATCGCACTGGCGGGCGCGAGTGGCTCACTCGCGGCAGCCCTGAAAACAGAAAAATGATCTTGGTGTCCGGGACCCACGAACTGGGCGTGGCTCCTATGGCGCCAACCGCCGCGGCCCGGCTGGTGTTGCTGATCGCCCTTGCTCAGGCGCGCGTTCCCGCACTCGACACGCCGTGGCCCGGTCTGCATTCTTCCATCACGCGGCCCCGGGTAAAGTGCAGCGTGGCAACAGCAGCGCTGCGCCTCCGGTGCGCCGGTCGCCAGGGAGGCCAAGGAATGATCACGGACAACAACGGCACCCAGCCGAACGGGATCGAGAACCGCGCCGAGCTGTTGAAGAAGGGCGACGAGCCGAAGGTCGAGGCGATCCGGCGTTACCTGGAAGTCATGGAGCGCGAGGCGCTGCACTCGCACGCCATGCCGGACGAGGCGGTGCGGGCCTTGTTCATGTCCACGCTTCGGGACTGTCGCCGCGCCCTGGACGGCAAGATCGCAGGCGCCACCCCGCGGTTCGTGGCCGAGATCCTCGCCTCGCTTTCGGTGTCGCTGACGCGCTCCGAAATCAGGGCCATGCGCCGGGAGCGCCGATCCAGCAGCTGACGCTGCCCGGGTAGGCGGCAGGCCGCACGAAGGTCGGCAAACGGGATTGCTCCAGGCTTTCCAGAAGCGCTTCGCTTCAGCAGGTGGTTCGTTACTCTGCGGCAGCACCAGCCTCAAGCGCTACGTCTATGGCTGTCTCCCACTCTGCCCGAGCCAGGCTCGCTTGCAATCCCGCAGGGCGAAATATCAAGCGGCGGCAGCGAGCGCACGATCTCCATCGTTCGCAGGCTGACGGTGATCACCCGGCAGAACAACTCAAGTGGGTGGTGCGCCGGATCTTCAACCGTCTCGTTTGCGAAGGCGTTGGCGTCCGATACGATGCCACCAGCTGGGTTGATCTTGACGCACTGCCGTTCCATCACCCATTCCAGCGCCGGTTTGCCGTTCACTAGGTAGTCGTATGTCTCCAGCGGGATGCCAGTGATGGTGAGATTGCGTAGTTGGGTCAGTATGAGAGATCACAAGACTGCGGTAAGAACATTAACTAAAAAAGATTATATTCCGTGCCTAGCACTTGTTATGATCTTGGGATATTGGGTTGCATGATCAAGAAGCCTTCCGCGCCTCCGCCAGTGTTGCCTTTCGAGTCGCAACTGAAGCGGGTGAAGCCGAAAAAACCGGGAGAGACAGAGGTTGAAGCATACGAATTCATTCGTCGTCAGCTTCGTGATCTTGGTTGGATCGTGAAGGACCCGAGTCGCGGCACAGGCGGGCAAGTTTGGACCCAGAACCAATGTCTTTCGCATCCCGACATGAAAGCAGCATTTGATCTTGATCGGCCTGAGAACGTGGTGAAGCTAACGGAATCGCTGGTTTGGGTTATTGAGGCAAAGGCGTCTCGGCGAGAACTGGACCAAGCCGTAGACGAGGCAGCGAACCATTACTCAAAAAAGATCAACGACGCTCAACGGGGAACGGCTGCGGTGTTGGCCACCGGAGTGGCAGGCAATGAGGACGCCGATTACCTCACCAGGACTATGGTAAGGCTGAATGGCCGGTGGAGAACAGTCACAATCAACCGCCAAGAGGCCACGGGTCTGCTTTCACCGAAGGACGTGCGCGTTCTTCTTGAAAACGGCGGTTCCGACATTCACGAGTACACTCCACCACAATGGCTATTTGCGAACGCTGCGGAACGCATCAACGAATTCCTCCATGCAGGAGGGATCAATAAGAACGATCGCGCCAAGACGATGGCAGCCCTGTTGCTGTCGGTGATAGATGACCCGCCGCAAGTGGACACCAGCCTTCCGATCCTTATCGGTGACATAAACAACCGAAGCAAAGATCAGCTGACTAAAAACAACAAGCCAGAATTTGCTCCCTTCGTGAGTCTTTTAGCGCCCATCAATCCTTCAAGTCATCATAAATTTAAGGAAGCTCTTGTTAAAACCCTTCAAGAGCTTCGCAACCTAAACATACGGTCTGCCATGAATTCCAGCACTGATGTGCTTGGTCAGTTTTACGAAGTGTTTTTAAAATACGGAAACGGCGCTAAAGAAATAGGCATTGTACTCACGCCTCGGCATATCACGCGCTTCGCAGTTGAAGCTGTCGGGGTAGGTCCTAGAGATGTTGTGCTGGACCCAGCCTGCGGCACAGGGGGGTTCTTGGTGGCTGCGTTCGATCACGTCAGGCGGACCGCCAGTCGTCAGCAGTTGGAGCGTTTCAAGGAGCATAATCTGTTTGGTGTAGAGCAGGAAAGCTATATTGCCGTCCTTGCAATCGTGAACATGATCTTTCGCGGAGATGGAAGGCACAACATCTCGGAGGGCAACTGCTTCGGGGCATACTTAACAGAACACTCCATCGGCGGCCATCCATCTGCGCTTTTCGCCAAAGCGCCGTGCCAAACAGGATTGGAGCCGACAACGCGGGTCCTGATGAACCCTCCCTTCGCTCTGGCGCGCAGCAATGAAAAAGAACACAGCTTCGTCTCTCATGCTTTATCATTGATGGCGGATGGAGGGCTGCTGTTCGCGCTTCTGCCACTCGACGCGATGTTTGGCGCACGCGAGGAAAAAGTCTGGCGCAAAAACGAGCTTCTTCGTCAACATACACTTCTTTCTGTAATCACTATGCCTGACGAGCTTTTCTATCCAGCGGCTCAAAAGCAAGTCGCCGGAGTCATCATCCGCAAAGGCGTCCCACACACCGCAGACCAGCCTGTTTTCTGGGCGAGGATCGAAAGAGACGGTCATCTCAAGCTTAAATCGCGGCGGCTCCCAGCGAGCGAGATGCGTCCGCCTCGAAGCGAGATGGACCAGTTGCCGGCAGTACTGCCCGCGCTCCAAGGCTTTATCGCCAATCCTCGTGGCGCGAACGTCAACGTCCCTCGGTTTTATAAAACGGCGCCTGTAGATTTCGATGATCCGTTGCTAGAGCTGTTGCCAGAGGCATATCTCGATGCGGAACCTCCTTCCGAGAAAGCATTGGAGAAGGCGGTGGCTGACATGGTCCGCGAAACGGCAGCTTTCCTTGTGCGGTTCGGCAGGGAGGACAAGGCGGGTGGCTTCAATGACGACAATTGAGACCCTTTTCCACCTGCACCGGGCACAGTCTGGGCTGTTCAGCGATTACGCCAAAGGCGACGTTCCGTACGTCGGCAATGGACTTTCAGATAACGCGGTGGTGGGCTTTGTTAAGCCACGCCCGGGCGATAAAGTTTTCGGGTTTCGGGGAGTTGTGATTTCCGCTTTCTGTGAGGCCACGGTGCAAGCCCCGCCGTTCGTCGCTTGTGGGCGCGCTGGAAATGGCTTGGTGGCGCTTGAGCCGAGATCTCAGATGTCGGCGCGGCAGCTTGCCTACATAGCGGCGTACATCAACATAACTGTTCGTTGGCGTTTCAACTGGTACCGACAGACGACTGCGGAACGCTTGAGGCGGTTGCCCTTGCCGGACATCATTCCGGATACCACCCCTTATGATGTCATCGCTGCGCTGCCCCAATCGGGCACCACAGCACCGGACGAGTGGCAGATGCAACTCCGTCCTTTTGCCCTTGGCGACCTGTACACGCTAAAGCCAGGCGATTACCATAGCCTCAGTGCGATCCCACCAGGGAACGTCCCAATTGTATCGTGTGGCGATACCAACAACGGGATATCGGGCTTTTACGACGTGAAAAGCAATCTCTACCAAGACCGCCTTACCATCGCCTTCAACGGCATGAATACCCTTACGGCCAAGTACCACCCGTATCGCTTCGCCGCCAAAGATGATGTCGCCATTTGCCTTCCGGTTCGCCCCCTACGTTTGTCTACGGAGATATTCGTTCAGACAATGCTCGGTCGGGAACGGTGGAGGTACTCTTACTACCGCAAATGCTATGCTGAGAAGATGCGCCGGTTTGCTGTTCTGCTTCCAGCTAAAGGGAGTGATTTGGACGAAGACACCATGGAAGCTGTAATCCGCGCTACGCCTTACTGGAAATACATCGAGCAGAAGGCGCAACGCCCGACTATTTATGCCGATATTCCAATCCAGCAATGACCGCCGGCAATCCGTGTTATCGTTGATCGCCGCGCGCTTCCCACTCTTCTAGCACCTGAACCATATCGGCAAGCTCTCTGGTCTCCGTGCTGACGAGCAGAAATCTACGACGGGCTACGTTGCCCCGCTCCGGGCTGCACGGGACATGAAGGGACCGGCCCGGTTGCCGTGTAGGCGCGTATGCAATAACGTGTTGGCGTCTGCACAGGGACCGCCATGCCGCTCAACATCCGCAGCGAACAGGTCAACCAGCTCGCGCAGGCGCTGGCAGAGCGTACCCGCATGAGCAAGACCGACGCCGTGCGGACCGCGCTGGAGAACGAGCTGCGCCGCCTCGACGGCAAGGTGCCGCTCCGGGAACGGCTGCGTCCCCTGCAGGCCCGGGTGCTGGCCCGGCCCGCGACCGGGCAGGAGGCGGACAAGGCCTTCTACGACGAGCTCAGCGGCCAGGGTTGATGTTCGTCGATGCCTCCGCCATCGTGGCCGTGCTGACCGGGGAGCCGGACGCGGACGCGCTGGCCGACACCCTGGATGCCGCGCGCCCCGATCACCTCGGCGGTTGCGGTGTTCGAGGCGACGCTGGGCCTGTGCCGCAAGCGGCACGCGAGCGTGGCGGAGGCCCAAGCTGACGTGGCGGAGTTCCTGGCCATGGCCGGCGTGCAGACTGTCTCGATCACGGCCAAGGAAGCGGACGCGGCGCTGGACGCCTTTTCGCGCTACGGCAAGGGGCGCGGCCATCCCGCCCAGCTCAACATGGGGGACTGCTTCGCCTACGCGGTGGCCAAAACCTACCGGACGGGATTGCTGTTCAAGGGCGACGACCTCAGCAAGACCGACATTCGATCCGCACAAAGGACGAGATAGGCTCCTGGAGGCCGACCCGTCGCTGCCGGACGCGGTGCCGCCGCCGGCCACCGCGAGGACGGTCGCCAACCCATCCGGCTGATCGCACAGCTTGCCCGCCGCGCCGCCGGTTCAGCGATGGCTCGGGCAAGGGACGCCGGCGTGCTTGCGTGCCCGCATCGGGCCGTCAACGGCACGCATCACCGCACTGGCCTTTGCGCGCCCGCCATGGCCGGGTTTGCCGGCGCCATCGGGTGCGCGCCGGCTCACTCGCGAGAAGGGGGGTTATCGCGAGTTGACAGGCTGGAACGCGGCGGCGAAGCTGGGCGGGGGGGGGGGGGGGCGGCGGGG
>CAXUIQ010000050.1:0-6179 GCA_964250815.1 uncultured Acetobacteraceae bacterium | reverse complement strand
GCGCGCGCGTCCTCCTCCGCGGATTCCAGTTCCGCCCGCGCGGGCGCGGCCCGGCGGATTTGCGAAAGGATAACGGAGGCTTGGACGGGAGCGGCGCTTGCGGCGGCGAGCTCATCCCGTTTCGCGCCCTGGTGCTCGACGGGGACGGCGCCACCCTGGTGCCGCGGCCCCGGCCGACCTCGGAACGGGCACGGCAGTTCCGCGCCCAGGCCGACGCGCCGGCGACCGTGCGCGCCTACCTCGCCGATTGGCGCCACTTCGAGCGCTGGTGCCGGGACAACGGCCATGCGCCGTTCGGCGGCGGAGAGCCGCTGGAGCCGGTCGTCGGCGAGTACCTCGCCGACATCGGCGCCGCGCAGGCCATGTCCACCCTGCGCCGGCGCGTCGCCGCCATTGTCCGCCAGGCCCGCCTCGCCCGGGTGCCCTTCGACACCAAGAGCCCGGACATCCGCGAGGTGCTGCGCGGCATCGGCAACGCCCACCGCCGCGACCCGCGCCAGGCGGCGGCGCTGACCACGCCGGAGATCCAGAGGCTGGTTCGCGCCTGCGGCCACGACCTGGCGGGCCTGCGCGACCGGGCGTTGATCCTGCTCGGCTTCGCCGGGGCGCTGCGGCGGTCCGAGCTGGTGGCATTGGAGCGCCAGCACGTGCAATGGACGGCTCGGGGCCTGGTGCTGCGCATCGCGCGCTCCAAGACGGACAAGGACGGCAAGGACATCGGCATCCCGCTCGGCCGCCGCGCCGAAACCTGCCCGGTGAGCCACCTGCGGCGCTGGGTCGATGCCGCCCGGATCGGGGACGGCGCGCTGTTCCGCCGGGTGGACCGCTGGGGCAAGGCCGGCACGAAGCCGTTGAACCCCGACAGCGTGCGGCTGGTGCTCGCCCGCCTCGCCGCCGCGGCCGATGTGGTGGGCACCAAGCTGGAGCCGATCAGTCCGCACGGCCTGCGCGCCGGCTTCATCACCACGGCCTACAACAACGGCGTGTCCGACGAGCGCATCATGGAGCACACCCGGCAGAAAAGCCTGGAGACCATGCGCGGCTACGTCCGCCGTGCCCGGCTCGACCGCGACAGCCCCGCCGGGAACGTCGGACTGTGACCCGGATGGCGGGCGGCCGCGCTCCGGCTGCATCAAGCGGCTTCCCTGTCCACATCTGTGTGCCAGACCGCCCTGTAGCGTTTGGTAGCGCGATGTAGCAACAAGAGCTTTATGTAGCGACTTGCAGGACTCAAACGCACGTCATTGCTTTATGTAGCTACATAACGCTACATAAGGCTTCTTGTTGCTGAAGGTGGCAGGCAGTGGCTTCTGCTGGCTGCCGAGAGCACACCCATGCTACCTGTAGCGTGCGCATAGAAGGGCTCGGTTCAATGCCTGTCATCGTCGTGGCCAATCCGAAAGGCGGAGCAGGGAAAAGCACCTCGACGCTCGTTCTCGCGCAAACGTTGGCCCAACTCGGAGCGAGCGTGACGATCATCGACGCCGATCCGAACCGGCCGATCGTGGAATGGCGCAATGGCCCCTCCAAGCTCCAGATCGACGTCATAGGCGACGCAACGGAAAGCAGCGTCATCCGCCTGATTCGTGACCAGCGGTCGCGCAGACAATTCGTGTTCGTCGATCTCGAAGGAACCGCCAGCCGCTTGGTGTCCAGGGCGATCACCCAAGCGGACCTCGTGCTGATCCCTTTGCAGGCAAGCGGCGTCGATGCCCGGCAGGCAAGCCGAGCCGTGGCGCTGATCCACGAGGAAGAGGAAGCCCTGGATGGCCGGGCCATTCCTTTTCGGGTTTTGCTGACCAGGACCAGCCCGATCATCTCGACACGCATCGAACGCGAGATCGTCGGCGCTTTGACGGATGCAAAGCTTCCTTTGATGAAAACGCGGCTCAATGAGCGACAAGCCTTCAAGGCCGTGTTCGTGCGACGCCTTGCTTTGCACGAGCTCGACCCCCTCAAGGTGAACGGCCTGCCGGAAGCCCTCGCCAACGCCCAGCAGCTGGCCGACGAGCTGGTGGACATCCTTTCACCTGCGGCCGCGGACATGGAGGCTGATTGAATGAGCGACGACACGTTCGGCTTTTCTGCAACGAGGAAGACCACTTCGGAGAAGCTCAAGAGCATCGTGCCCGACGAGCGGCCCTCCAACGTGGCAGACCTTGCCAAGGTCGATGCGGTCGGCGACTCCCTCGGCTTCAGAAGCCGTGAGGATGCGCGGGGACATGGGGTGCGCAGACGCAAACGGGAGATTGGTCCAACGGTCGCCATCAACACCCGCGCACCTGAGCGGGTGGCGGAACCCTTCATCCGGTTTTGCGAGGACAATCGGTTCTCTTATTGGGAAGGCATAGAGGAGCTGATGAAGCGGGCCAACTTGAAGAAGGTCGATTAGTCCAAGGCCGGGTCGGTGGCCGAGGCCTGGAGGCGATGGCGTATTTGGCCACGTCACGATCCTCGTCCCCGAACCGGCATTGCCAGCCAAGGTCATGCCCCATGTGGTTGACGAGATCGCCGCGGAAGCCAAGCAGCGAGGTATCCAGCAAGGCGTGGTGATCGAGGAGGCATGGCTGCTGTACTGTGCGCAGAAAGGCCTGTAAGCGCCTTCGTGCCGCGTGCCGGCCAGTGCTTTCTACTTCGGCCGGACCAGCGGAAGGAGCCAGCCGTTCGCGCAGCGGAGGTATTCGACTTCCGCCTCCTCCAGATCCAAGCCTTCCAGAGCCGTTGCAAGATGATACAGCAGAGCGAGCGCGTCCGGAAAGCCGAACGCTGCGGCGGTGCGGGCGTCCGGGTGGGCGAGATCGTGCCCGCGCTGGCCCAGCGCGTCGTCGAGGCCGCCGTCGGGCCGCAGCACGAAGTCCGACCAGCCGTTGTCCGACCACAGCAGGCCGCCGTACAGCAGGCCGGCCGGGCCATGGCCCGGCAGCCAGACAACGGGATCGTTGAACACCAGCACCGCGCCGGCAGGGTGCTTCTCGGCGATCCGGGCCTGCATGCGCGCGACCGGCGCGTCCTCCAAGCTGCCGGGAACGTAGGTTGCGGCCGACATGAACACCGGCAGGCGCCGTTCTTGGCCAACCGCCACGGCGATCTGGTCGCCGTCCCGCTCCGCATCCTCGTCAACCTCGGCAAACGACCAGCCGAAGAACCCCTCCAACGTCGGAAGCCACACGCCGGGCTGGATGGGGGTTACGCGCCGCAACGCGTCGATCATGTCCAGCGGGTTGGCGTCCGGGGCGGTCCCGGCCCTCGCCAGAACGCGGCCCACGGCGTTCGCGACCCCGCGGGCCACGCCTGTAGCCCCGACCCGCTCGCGGCTGCCCCATCCGCTGTCGGGCTCCTCCTCGATCTTCGCGTCTGCATGATCGCGCGACGCCGCCTGCATGCGCGCGACCGCGCCGGCATCCAGCGCGGGCCGGCCCGCCTTGGCGGTGGGCCGCAGGGCGTCCACGGCGATGGCGGCCGCCACCGGCCCCATGTAGGTGTACGACGCAAGCACGGACGCCTGGTAGGCGCGGCGGCGGCGCACCTCCTCGGCACCGCACTGCTCGTCCGGCGGGTCTGCCCGGCCTTTGGTCGCGGCCCGCGCCAGTTCGCGCCAGTGGCGGAAGCCGAACATGAAGGCCGTGACCGCCTCCATCTGCTTCAGCGAGCCCATGCCCTCCGCCCGCAGCGCCGCCGCGATCGCCTTGGGCCGCCACAGGCCGGCGGGCACGACCTGCACGGGGGCAGGGCAGTCTTCGCCCGCCCCTGGCGCGGCGATCCCGTCCGCGGCCTGTGCCACCCTGATTTCCGTGTCGGCCCGCAGCATGGCCTCTGCGTCGCCGTCGCCGGCCTGGGTGGTGGGCCATGCCTCCACCTCGGGCAACTCGCAGACCGTCACGCGGGGACTGGCCTCGTGGGCGGCATCGAAGGGTATGCTGGGCATGGACGGGCCATCCTTTCGCTCGGCTGGGCTGCCGTGGCCGGCCGGCCGGTTCCTGCACGGACCCGCCGGCAGCAGGGCGCGCGGAGGAGGCTAGAAGGCAAGCGCCGGTGCCGCAACGGGTTTGCCCGGCCGCCACAAGGACGTGCGGGGGTCCGGCGCCGCGTCCGGGCAGTCGCGTATGGGCCTTGTGGAGCAAGCACGCAGGACAGATATCGCGGCAGGTGGGCAGGGCACGCGGAGCAGCGGCGCCATCTGCCGGGCAGCCGTTCGGCCTGTTGACGACGCGATCCCCACCCAAAAAGATGGCGACGCCTTGCGGGCGCCGCCAAGTTCAGGGAGGAAACGTCCGGCAGCGCCGAAACGACGCTGCCGGGTGCCGAATGCGCCTGTTCGGTGCGGCATGGCAAGTGCTTTGTGCGCCGCAGCAACGGCGGTGCCCGTCACCAAGGCTGGGGAGCTGCCGCCGGCAGATCCTGGCCCGACCTGTCTCCAACCCGTGTGGAAGAACGATGTTCCCTTTGCCCAAGCCACCTTCCCCGGATGCCCTCGACACCTTGTCCGTCGAGGAGCGGATGCGCCGGGCGCTCGGCCTGACCGGCGACGGTGCCAGCCGCAGCAACCCACCTCAGCCTGAACGGCCGCGGCCAGGTCCGCAAAGCCGGCCGGCCAGCCGCTCCCCAGCCGACAAGCCGCGCCACCGCTTCGTGCCGGACGGCGCCGTGCCGGTCACGATCGTCGGCCGGCACCGCCCCGACGAGGCCGACGGGCCGTCCGCGAGCCGCGCTGCCCTGGACGCGGCCTTGCAGGACGAGCGCGTCGCACGGGCACGGGCCGAGCGAGCGTTGCAGGAGGCGCTCGCGACGGTGCGCGACCTGCAAACCAAGCTGGGCCACGCCGAGCTGGCGCACCGGGAAGCGTTGGACGCGGTGCAGGCGACGCGCGCCGAAGCGGACGCTTTGCGGGCGGAGCACGGAGAGCAGGCGCTGCGCTGGGCGGAGGACCTCGCGGCCGAGCGCGCCGCCCGCGCCGCGGCGGAAGCCGCCCTGGCCGAGGCGGCGAGCGTCCGGGGATCAGGCAGGCGAACCCGGCCGTCCGCATCACCGGCACAGCCGCGCCTCGACCTGCCGGACACTCCATTGGCGGCCAAGGCGACAGCGCCTGCCAAGGCCGCCGCCAAGCGGACGCGCGAGGCCGCCCAGCCCCGGCAGCGGGAGCCGGAGCCGGAGCCCGTCAAGTGGTGGCTCAACTCGGTCAGGAAGCGCTGGCCCTAGCCGCAGGCCGGCACCGGGCCGCTCGGTCCGCCTCGGCCATCAGGGCTGTTCCCCGGCGGCGCGCTCGGCGTTGCGGCGAGCGATGGCGCGGTTCTCGTCCACCCGCTCGGACGGCTCGCCCCGGGCTGCGCGCCGGGCGGCGTGGGGGCCGACCTTGATCTGCGGCTCCCGCGCGATCCCCCGCTCGGCGTAGGAACGGTGGTCGATCCGCGCCGAATGGCCATGCGCGGCCAGGCAGATGTTGGCCATCAACGCCCACATCTGCCGCCAGCGCAGGGCGGCGCTGCGGTCGTTCCAGGCCGGCTCCTCCAGCCCGAAGCTCCCGACCTCGATGCGACGCATGGTGAGCAGGACCTGGGCGTAGGGCTTGGGCTGCCCGTCGGGGCGCAGCGCCCAATGCACGTTCAGGTCCGCCGCCATGCCTTCCGACACGAAGGCCGCCAGCACGTAGTCGCGGGCGAGCGCCGCGGCCTGGTATGGCAGCAGCTCGGCCGGGAGCGCGAACTCCACCTCTCGCGCCAGGCAGGCGTCGCGCCGGCGACCGCACGCCTCGACCTCGTTCCACAGCACCTCCCGGCTGTGCCAACGGCACGGCGCACCGTCCGGCAGCAGCACCACCGACAGGATGGGCAGGGTGCCGCGCTTGGCGGGCAGGGGGGCCTGCATGCGGTCCAGGCGCTGGTCATACAGCCGCACGCGGGCGCGGTCGGCGGCCACGGCCACGGCGCTCTGCCCTTTCGCGCGCTGCACCACGGCGAACCGGAGATGGTAGATGGCCATGGATGCGTCCTTCTGGATTGGGTGTGGGCAGAGGGCGGGCGGGGAAAGCTTCCGCCGCCGCCCACGCCGCCCGGGTGGTGTTCCCGGCACGCCGCCGCCGCTTGCGGCCGGTCAGCCGCCTGCGTCGCCGGCGGCCCGGGTGTCCGCAGCAGGAGGTTGGCCGTGCATCCTGAGCCGCAGCCGCCGCATCCAGGACGGCCGGG
>CAXUIQ010000049.1:10349-13309 GCA_964250815.1 uncultured Acetobacteraceae bacterium | reverse complement strand
GCGGCAGCACGGCAGCGTGCAAGCGACCTTGCGCGAGGCTTGAGCGAGCAGGGGCTGGATGTTGCGGACCCGGTTGCCTCCCCAGGGCGCATTCCTGGCAGCAGCATCAGTTATTTCTATGCGGAAGACCGGCCTGGGGCCGAGATCGCTGCGCGCGTGCTCGGCCCGGCATGGAAGCTGGTGCAGCAACGGCTTCCGACCCGGGAGCCATTCCCCCGGCCCGGCACGCTTGAACTCGCGGTCGCCGGGCCTTGATGCGATCGTTGAAACAAGGGGGACGGGATGCCTGCGTCGTCATTCGGCCGCGTCTAGCCACCCTTTTCGGCACTGCCCGGCTTGGCACCGTCCGAGAGTGCATATGCCCAGGCGGTACCGCGACGCACCCTGCTGATGCGCGTGCTGCCTTGTGGTCCCCCAGGAAACCGCCGCGGGGTTGGAACGCCCCGCGGCGTGGCCGTGCGGGTTACTGGTTGCCGTACTGCTCTTGAATCCGCGCCTTGTCGCGGTGGCGCACATACGCGCCGGTCGCGCATCCGGCAAGGGCGCCCAGGACTCCATGCCCGGCGAGATGGCCGCCGACAGCGCCGGCTGCGCCATATTTCAGGCAGCCACCGCCGGGCTTCGGGATTTCGCCGTTCTGCTGCTGCTGGTAGGTCTGCGCATAGCGTGGATCGCTTGGGTTGATCCGGCGCTGGTCCGGCATCGGCTGGATTTGATCGCCCTGGAACGAGAACGGGCTGCCGGACGAGCCTTGGCCGGATGAGGGAGGCATCGTGGTCTGCGCGCCGGCGACGCCGGAACTCAGGCTCAGGACAGTTGCAGCGCAGATGAACAGGCTGGATTTCATGGCATTGTCTCCTGGAAGGTCGATCGGTCGAGTGGGTTTCAGGCTTCCGGCTTCAAGCGGCGGATGCGCCGTTCGCGCTGTGGAGCCCAGGCGAGCTGTGGAAGGCCTCGATTGAACGGTGCGCGCGATGCCTCCGCTTGCCGTGGCGGACAGACAACGCCCGGCCAGGACAAAGGTTACGGCACCTGGCAGACAATGGGCTTCAAGCGGCGCGCTGCGTTGCCGTGGACGGTTTGCGGAGCAAGGCCGGACTGGCGCCAAGCCTCCTGCAGCAACGGGGGCACCAAGGTGCCGGACCCCGCCCAGAACAGCACCAGCGCGACGACGAGCGGCTCGAACGGCGAACCCGTCCTGCAAAGCGGGAACGCCCAGGTGGTGCGGAGCGGCCAGGCCAGCCGCAAGCCGCGCGGCGTCAGCAGATCCGCGGCAAGGTGCGAAAGGTAACCGACAGCCAAAGGGGCGGCGGCCCATCCCGGCGGGGCGCCGTGCAAGCCCCAGGCACAGGCCGCCGCTGCAAGCGCCGAGTGCGTCACGCCGCGGTGGCCCAGGACTGCTGCGATGCCCGACGATACCGGGCGCACCCGCCTGCCGAGCCACGATTTCGGGTGGTCGATGTCGGGAAGCAGGGACCCCAGCAGGGCCAGGCCGAGGCATGAGGGGGATGCGGCCGGAAGCCCGAGACGGGGCGCTGCGACGAGCCAAGCCGCCACCCCGAGTGCCATGTGCGATCCCGCCATCATCGGCCCGTCAACCTTTTCCCCATGCGCGTCCGACGTTTGCGTCCAGGACGTGCCGAACGCAAACCGCCGCGTCCCGACGACCTCCGCGGCGCGAAGCTGCCGGCCTCGCCCCATTTAACCAAGAATTTATTCGGCAAAGCTACCTTGGGTTGGGTTGTCCGCTTTCGGCAAGCCAGGCGCAAGCAGCATCGGGGTCGCAGGTCGATGGCGGCAAAGACTTGGAACGGACGGGATGGCGTGTTTTCGGTGGACGCCAACTGGATGCAGCAGGCGGCTCCCGCCTCCGGCGACACGGCAACCATCTCCGCCGGCACGGTGACCGCGTCCGGCGCGCTGCCCGGGTTTCTGACGATCGCGCTCAACCCGCTGAACGGCATAAGCCCGACGCTGGTCCTGTCGGCTGCAACGCTTGCATCGTCCGACCAGCTCATCATCGTGGCGGGCGTGTCCGGAATGGCCCTGCAAGTGCAGGGGACCACCAGCAACCAGGGAAGCATCGCGGCAGCCGGCGGCAGTCCGGGCCTGGTCTCGTTCCGTATCGGCGACCAGAAGGAAAGCACGGCCGCGACCTTCGTCAACGCCGGGTCTATCCTGGCCGGGGCGAACCTCCAGGTCGTGGCCGGCGGCACCCTGGGCGACCGGCTGGAGAATGACGGCCTGATCTCGGTCCACAGCCCGGGCAAGACGCCGCAACTGGCCTACGTGTCCGCTGCGATCACCGGCACCGGAACGGTGTCGCTCGGCAGGTCCGTCACGTTCGAAGTTGCGGCGGGCGTAAGCGCCGGCCAGAATTTCATCTTCGAGTCGGGAGGCGCAGGGACCACCACGCTCCGGATTGACGCGGGCGCCCTGTTCGGCGGCACGGTCGCCGGGTTCGGCATGGGCGACACCATCCAGCTCGTCGGCAGCCGGTGGGACACGGCCGCCTACCGCGCGGTCGATGCCTATGACGGCGTGCTCACGCTGTCGCTCGGCGGCGCCGTGGTGCAGGCGATCGCGTTCAAGGGGATATACAGCACCGCGAGCTTCGGCCTGCGCGAGTCCGTGCCCTTCGGCAGCAGCCAGGCGTCCACGGCCATCACGCTGGCCGACCGGCTGTTCGATCCCGGCTACTACCTCCGGCAAAACCCGGATGTCGCGGCGGCGGGAGTGGACCCCTACCAGCACTTCATGGCCTTCGGCTGGCGGGAAGGGCGCGACCCGAGCTTGCTGTTCTCCATCGGCAAGTACCTGGGCGCGAATCCCGACGTCAACCGGGCGGCCCTCAATCCCTTGCTCCATTACGAGCTGTATGGCCAAGCCGAGGGCCGTGGGGCGGTCCCCGCCGGGGCGGCCGCCGCCGCCGCCCCGCTCATCGGACCCGGCTACAAAGC
>CAXUIQ010000049.1:9460-10339 GCA_964250815.1 uncultured Acetobacteraceae bacterium | reverse complement strand
CGGCTGACCTGCTCATCGACCCGGCATACTACGCCCAGCAGCTTGGCGCTTCCCTCGTCCCGGCCGGGATCGCCGGGCAGCAACAGGCGGCCTGGAGCTACGACGCGACGGGCTGGCAGCAGGGGCTTGATCCCGACGCGCTGTTCGACAGCAATTATTACCTGGCGCAGAACCCGGACGTGAGGGCGGCTGGGATCGATCCGCTGAAACACTACGAGACGTATGGATGGCGGGAGCAGCGCGACCCCAGCCTGCTGTTCTCAACCAGCAAGTACCTGGCCGCAAATCCGGACGTGCGGGCCGTGGGAGCGCAGCCTTTGCTGCACTACGTGCAATACGGCCAGAACGAGGGGCGGATGGCGTTCCTGGCCGGGCCGGCCGCGGCAGCCGACCCGCTCATCGATCCCGCCTTCTACGACAAGCAGCTTGGCGCGACGCTGATCCCGACAGGTCCGGCAGCCCAGTCCCAGGCGGCCGCGAGCTACGACGCCACGGGCTGGCGGCAGCGGCTGAACCCGGACGCCTTCTTCAACACCAGCTATTATCTCGGCCGCAATTCCGACGTCGCCGCGGCGCAGATCGATCCGGTCAAGCATTACGAGCAATACGGTTGGCATGAGGGCCGCGATCCGTCGCCGCAGTTCAGCGTCGCCAAGTACCTGGCGGCCTATCCGGACGTCCGCGCGGCGAACGTGGACCCGCTGGCGCACTACCTGACCTACGGCCAGTTCGAAGGCCGCACGGCGTTCGCGGTCTGAGCATCCGCCTGCGGAGCGCGTGGACGCGCCGCAGGTGGGACGGCTCGTTCTTGACAACTCCTGCGCAGGCGGTCTTGCCGCAGGCGGCGGGCGCATGAGACGGGCGTGGGCGGCCGCCCCC
>CAXUIQ010000049.1:8053-9450 GCA_964250815.1 uncultured Acetobacteraceae bacterium | reverse complement strand
GGCACCAGCCCACGCCGAGCAAGAGGCGCTTCGTTCAGCATGGACCGACCATGAAAGCCGCGCAGGACCACCCCCTGCCGCCCCTCAACTCGACCCTGCTTGGGGTTCCGCTGAAAGCCCAGCCCGCGCTGCCCCGGCCTCAGCGGAGCGCGGCCGGCAGCACCGCGGTGCCCTCCTCCTGCACCGCCTGCAGCGAGCGCGGGTTCAGCCCGAGCGCGCGCAGGATCGTCGGCGCGATCTGCCGGGTCTCGACCACCTCGCCCACCACGTGCCCCGCGATGGCGGGCGCGCTCACGAGCAGGGCCACGTTGCGGTCGTCGTCGGCAAAGCCGCCGTGCTCGGCAAGCTTCGTGCCCCCGGTGTAGATGACGCCGTGCTGCGGCAGCCCCACGAAGTCCGGGGTGCGGCTGTCGGTCGCCGGGTCCTGGTAGGACAGGCGCAGGATTTCGCGTCCCGCCAGCGACTCGAACTTCAGCGCGCCCGCCTGGCTGAGCAGGTAGTCGTTCGCGGCGGTGCGGGCGGCGGCGGCGTCCTGCGGCGCGAGCCAGATCAGCGCCACGTCGTCGGCGACGTGGAAGGCATAGCCGGGCGTGTTGGGAATGGGCGCGTCCGACACCGCCTGGCGCTTCGACACGTCGATGGGCGACTGGCCGTGCTTGGCGCTCACGATGACCAGGGTCTCGTCGGCAAGCCCGCGCGCCTGCAACTCCGCAACCATGCGGCCCACGGCATCCTCCACGTAGGCGAGCTGCTGCGTCAGCGCGTCGCCCGGCGTCGCGTCCGCATCGAGGTAGCCGCCCGTGAGGCCCGGCGTGTCGAGCAGGCCCGACTTGGCCAGCTTCTGCCCGACGCTGACTGCCTGGAAGTTCATCCCGAAGACGTTCGGCACCGGCGCGGCCCGGCTGCCGGTGCTGTCCAGGCCGTCGATCTCGTGCAGGACCGCCTGGACCTTGCCCTCGTCGTAGTTGCGGGTGGCCGTGTAGCTGGTGGTGTTGTCGTCGGTCGTGTTGCCCTCGACGGGGATCAGCGAGTTGATCTCCGGCGTGTACAGGTCGTCGATGCCCGCCCCGGACGGCCCGTTCAGGATGTCGTAGGCCGGGTGCTTGTCGGACCAGGCCGTGTAGCCGCCTGCGGCGCGCACGACCTCGAACAAGGTGTTCACCCGGATAAACTCGTGCGGGAAGACGGGCTTGCACGTGCCCGACGCATTGGACAGCGGCAGTTGCGCCGGGTCGATCTGGCTCAACGGCTGGCCGACGGTGCCGCCGGCGTCGAGGCGGTTCTTGTCGCGGTCGATGTTCTCGGCGAACTGCGTCTCGGTGCCGGGCAGGCCCTCGCAGTTCGATCCAGGGGCGAACAGCGTCCGGTCGTAGCTGTCGTCGTAGAACACCCCGGCG
>CAXUIQ010000049.1:0-8043 GCA_964250815.1 uncultured Acetobacteraceae bacterium | reverse complement strand
CCCGCGCTTTCCGCCCCTGGGGCCCCCCGCGGCGGGTGGTCGCGGGCTGCGCACACCCCCCGGGGGGGGGGGGGGGGGCCGCCCGTGGCCTGCGCGATCATGCCGGGGAACGAGTCGGATGGCCCGGTGGTGTAGGCGTGCGGATAGACCGCGGCCTGTCGGGCGAGTGCCGCGAAGGGGCCGCTGGCATGCGCCGGGTCGGCGATCCACCGCGCCAGGTCCACCGCGTGCAAGCCGTCCACGCTGATGAGAAGGACGTGGTTGTAGCGGGCCTCGTTGCCTGCCCCTTGGCGCCCCGCCGCCATGCCGCTTGCGGCCGTCCCCATGAGCAAAGCAGCCGCACAGGTGGCGGCAAGCAAACACCTTCTCATAAAATCAGTCCCCAACGATTGCGTATAAAGCACGCGACCATGGCGTAAGCCGGATTGTTTGTTGGTGACGATTGCATGATAGATCGGTGTTCATTGCTGTAGAGCAACTTATAGCCTGCCATGCTCGCACGGTGCTGGCTTGTCGGCGTTGCTGCACGGACGCGCCCGCTGGCGCCCGGATGCTGCCGATCCGTGCAGCGCGCCGCCTCAGGCGGGCAACCGCATCAATGGCTCTCCCGCACGGACCCGGGCGCCCTCCCGAATCCCATCGGACAGCGTGAAGCCGCTGGGCGCAAACACGAGAATGCTGGACCCATGCTCGAACCAGCCCATTTCCGCCCCTTTTTCCAGCAGCACGTCGCAAGCGTAGCTCCGGCGCGGCACCGTGCGGCCTTCCCGCGCGATGTCCAGGAACCCCAGCCGGATGCCCGCCACGAGGATGGCCGCGACCGCGACCAGCGTCACCTGATGGCCTGTGCCCGGCAGGGCCATCCGGATCACGGCGCGCTCGTTCTTGCAGAACAGGCGGTCCACCCGCTTCAGCGTGACCGGATTGACGTTCCAGGCGTCGCCGAACAGGTGGACGACCTCCGTGACCCGGCAGTCGTGCGGCGCATGGAACCGGTGGTACATGGCCGATGTCAGCCGCAGCGTCACGTACTGGCCGTCCCGGAACGCGCCGGCGCCGGCGTCTTCCCCGAACAAGTCCTGGAGCGTGTAGGGCATCCCCTTGACCTGCAGCAGCGTGCTGCCGTCGATCGCGCCGCTGGCGCCGACGATGGCGTCGCACGGGCTGACGAGGACGGCCGGGTCGGCCACGACCGGCCGCGCGCCGGGCCTCAGTTGCCGGGTGAAGCAGTCGTGCATGCTCCGGAACCGCGTGTCGCGCGCGTCGCTGAGGTCCAGGTCGGTGAAGAACCGCCAAACGCCCAGCGAGGCGGCGCAGACGAGGGGGTTCTCGACCTTGCTGAACCAGCCCATCCACCGCGTCGCCAGCCGCCGGGGCATGGTGTTGGTGAGGTGGAAGTTCACTGCGTCCTGCTGCACAATCTTCATTATCGCCGAGCGGAACGTCATGGGATAAGGCGATCTTTTAAAGGTGGGGCAGTGCTGGCGAGCTTGACGACGGTGGCGCCGTATGCGGTCGGAGGCGCCATAGCATTCGGCGCGCTGTTCTCCAAAGCCAAAAGCCGGTTGCAGCTATCCCGGGCGAAGCACCGCTCGCTCACCGGGCACGCCCGGATGTCGCGCCGCGTCGCCGAGCTGATCCCCTACTATGAATACGACGAGGCCAGGTTCTTCGCCTGCGACAGCCCGACGGAGGCCGTGGCCCAACGCCGGCGCGAGGGCTTCGAGCGGCTGTCACGCCTCTACCGGGAGCGGTTCGCCAAGACGCGCGCCATGACGGCCGGGGCCGCCGAGGGCGTGTCCGACCTGCAATTCACCGGCGCCTACCGGGTGCCGTTCCAGTTCAGCCGCATCGTCCGCGAACACCTTTCGGCGGGGTCGTTCCTCCTGTCCTCCTCCGGCGTGACCGTGACCGACCTGGACGGCAACGTTTTCTACGACCTGACCGGCTGCTACGGGGTCAACCTGTTCGGCCACGACTTCTACAAGGACTGCATCGCCGCGGGCGCCCGCCGCGTGCAGGATCTGGGCGCGGTGCTCGGCGCCTACCATCCGGTCGTGGCCTGCAACGTCGCCCGGCTGCGGGACATCTCCGGACTGGACGAAGTCTCCTTCCACATGTCGGGCACCGAGGCGGTCATGCAGGCCGTCCGCCTGGCCCGCTACCACACCCGCCGCCGCCGCCTGGTGCGGTTCTGCGGCGCCTACCACGGCTGGTGGGGCGACGTGCAGCCCGGCGTCGGCAACCCGTCCGCAGAGCCGGACACCCTGACCCTGGCGGAAATGTCCGAGAAGACCCTCCGCGTGCTCCGCCGCCGCCGCGACATCGCCTGCGTGCTGGTGAACCCGCTGCAGGCGCTGCATCCCAACAAGGGCGCCCCGGCGGACTCCGCCCTGGTGGACAGCGCCCGCACCGCGCATTTCGACCGGGCGGCCTACACGGCCTGGCTGCGGCAGCTTCGCGCCGTGTGCGACGAGCGCGGCATCGCGCTGATCTTCGACGAGGTGTTCGTGGGCTTCCGCCTGGCGCCGGACGGCGCGCGGGGCTACTTCGGCGTGCAGCCCGACCTGATTACCTACGGCAAGACGCTGGGGGGCGGCCTTCCCGTGGGCGTGCTCTGTGGCCGCGGCGCATGGATGAAGCGCTTCCGCGACGACCGCCCGGTGGATGTCTGCTTCGCGCGGGGGACGTTCAACGCCCACCCGCACGTCATGGGCGCGATGAACGAGTTCCTGCGCCGCCTTCAAACGCCCAAGATCCAGGCGCTCTACGACGGCTTGGACCGCCTCTGGGACAGCCGGGCGGAGCAACTCAACGGGCGCCTGCGTGCGGAGGGGATGCCGGTCAGCGTCGCCAACCTGTCCTCGATCTGGACGGTCAACTACACGCGGCCGTCACGGCACAACTGGATGCTGCAATATCACCTGCGCGCCGAGGGCCTGGCGCTCAGTTGGGTGGGGACGGGACGCCTGACCTTCAGCCTCGACTACACCGACGCCGACTTTGCCGTGGTCGCCGAACGCTTCGTGGTCGCCTGCCGGACCATGCGGCTCGATGGCTGGTGGGACGGGAAGGCCACCACCAACAAGGCGATCAAGCGCGGCATCCTTCGGGAGGCCGCCGCCGCCGCCCTGTTCGGCCCGCGGCCGCGCCTCGCGCCGTCCCTCGGCCAAGCGCGTCAGTGACGCAGACCGGCGGCCTTGCACTCGAGGTCGTCCGAACCCGGCTGGTCCGGCAGGCTGCGGCGCAGGAGCGCCATGGGCGAGCGGTAATAGAGCTTGATGTCGTGGAACGGGTCCGTGACGATCTTGGTCGCCCAGACCAGGCCGGTCTGCACGTCCCGGATCAGGAAAAGCTGCACCATCCGGAACAGCAGCCCCGCGACGCCGACGGCCAGCCACAGGTTGCCGACGTGCCGGGCAAAGGCCATGGCCGTGGCCGGCGGGGCGCACAGCCCCATCAGGGTGGGGTCCAAGACGAGCAGCAGGGGCGAGAGCGCCCAAACCGTCATGAGCACGATCTTGCGGCGGAGATTGTAGCCGACCTTGATCTCCTCCTTGTGCTCGTGCGTGGCCTGGTTCACCGTGTCGTAGGTCTTGGGCTCGAAGACCAGGTGCCCGATCTGCCGGCTCGTCATGGACACGAGCCAGGCGATCAGGGCGGCGATGGCCGGGTCCTTGAACAACAGGCCGTAAGCGAACACGAAGGTCGCCGCGCTCAGGAGGTGCAGCGACTGGTTGACCCGGCTGTGGTGGTAGTACCGGTGGTCGTCCCAGCGCTGGATTTTGAGCAGTTCAAAAAAGCCGGTCATCGATCTTCCTTGTTGTGAGCGCATGAACAGCCGCGGCCTAGGTCCTGGCCGGCCTGCCGACCTGTTCGTCCGCCTGCTTGGCGAACCGGATCAGCCAGAAATGACCCATGGGCGGGAGGGCGCGCTTCTCGACCAGGCGCGCGCCGGGGGATCGGGCGAGCCATTCCGCGTAGCGCGCCCAGGAGAACTCGGTGCGCCAGCCCATGCGGCTGGTGAGCGGCATGAGCCACTTCTCGACCGTCCCGCGGAACCCCGTCTCCGCCCCGAGTCGGGTCGTGAGGATGATCTCTCCGCCGGGCCGGACCACGCGGAGGAACTCGTCGAGCGCCTTTTCCGGGTTCGGGATCGCGGTGACGACGTATTGCGCCACGACGACGTCGAACGAGGCGTCCGCATAGTCCAGTTGCTCGGCGTCCATCACCGCGATGGCTTCGACGTGCTTCAGCCGCTGCTTCTCGACCCGCTCCCGCGCCTTGGCGAGCATCGGCTCGGAGATGTCGATGCCGACGACTCGGCTGCCGGGGGAGTAGCTGGCGAGCGACAAGCCGGTGCCGACGCCGACCTCCAGGATGTGGCTGCCGACGCGCTCCGCCGCGACCACGGCGGTGGCCCGCCCGCGCTTGAAGACCGGGCCGAACACCAGGTCATAGACGGGGGCCCAGCGGCCATACGCCTCCGCCACCGCGCTTGAGTTCATCGCAACTGTCATAGTCATCCTTCTCCACGAGGAAAGAGCAAATAGCAATAACCGCAACAAAATCGTCACGTAGCCGAGGTAGCGCGCAGCAAGCGCGGCTCCGGCGTCAGGTCCGTGAATGACGGGCGCCGGCGCGGGATTTGGTGGAAGGTTGGCCTGACCCATTCCGCACGCCGGGTCAACCGGGACGGGGCCGGCCCTGCAGCTCGGATGGCCGTGTTCCGCATTGCCGCGGCGGTGGCGGCCACCCCATGCGGCCGCACCCGGCCACGGTCAGGACAGGTCGCTTGCGCGGGCGGCGAGTGCCGCTGCCGCCCTTGTCAGGGTTGCAAGGCCCCGGGTCAAGGCTGCAACGCACACGGCCTGGCCTGGGGCGGGATCAAGGGCAACGATGCCGCGGCCCACCTCTCCGCGCCGTCCCCGGACGGCCCGGTGCTCAAGTGTTCCTGCCCCAAGCCGGCCGGGGGGCGGGTCGTGCCCCTCTGGCCGCCAACGCCGCCCGCGCTGGCCTGCCAGGCGATGATCTCCCGGCCGCAGGTGTCGATGGCGCAAGCCTTGCACGGCCTCGCCGTTCCCGGAGCCGCCCTCCAGGCTGTCCGACCGCCTTGGACCCGGCGGCCCCCGGCGTGTCGGGCCGTCGGCCTGAGCGCGTGTTGATGGACCGCCGGATCGGTCTGGGCCAACCCGCTGGGTCCGCCATCAGCCTCGACGTTTCTTGTCACTAACGTTTACTGATGTCCTGCCGATCTGCCGACAAGGAGGCTCAACGATGAGCACACCTGGCTGTTCGCCCGCATGAGCATTGGAACCTGGGCCGTCCTGAACGTCCGGACACAACCAGGTTGACCGCCGGCATGAAGTGATTGGTTTCCAAGTGCGGTTGCGCCGTCCGCCTTTCAGCACCACGGACGCCGGCCTTTCCTGACAAGACCGGCCGCCCCGTCCAGCGCGCGCCGGGTCCGGTCCTGGTCAGCGTGCGGTGGGCTGACAGCAAGAGCGGCGTGATCCAGCCTGTGGCTGCCCTGATCCGCGAGGCCCGGCGGGTCCGGCCGGACGTGTTCGTCCACTCCGACGCCGCGGCCCCCTTCCGCCGACGATTGACCGGCTTTGCCCGGCGCCGCGTCCGGCAGCCCCCCCTTTGCAGGAACCGTTGGTTCAGTTGCCGTGGATGTTGAAGTACGGCCCGCCGCTGCCGGCGACGCCGGGCGTGGCCGGGTTGGAGCCGTAGGAGGTCGTCAGGCGCCCGTTCGCGAGGTCGGCGCTGCTGAACCCGGCGATCACCACGGTGGCGTTCGGCTTGCCCGCGCCCGCGAAGGTGAAGGCGAGGCCCTTGGCGCCGGCCGCGCCCTGGTTGTCCTGCGTCGCCAGGTGGAAGTTCGTCGCATCGACGCCGAACACCGTGATGTTGTCGCCGCCGTGGAAGTTCACGACCGTGGAGTACGCATCCGACGTCAGGTTGCGGTCGTCGAGGAAGAACGTGTCGTTCCCCGTGCCCCCGGTCAGGAAGCTCGACCCGCTGCCGCCGTCCAGGACGTTGTTGCCGTTCACCTTGCTCACGTCGATCGCGTCGTCCCCGCTGCCGGTGCGGATGAACACGTTGGGCATGGTCGCAGTGATGTTGAGGTTGTCCGACGTGACCAGGTTCAATTCCTGGCTGATGCCTTGCACGGGTCCGCTGTACTGGTCGCCGCCGATGAAGGTCTGCTGGCCCGTCGTCTGGTCGGTGATGGTGAAGTTCGCTTGGCCGGCGCTGCCCGGCAGGCTGGCCACCGTGGTGACGGCCGTCTGGCTGTCGCTCGCGACCTGCCCGGCGTCGGCCACGTCGAGCTTGATGGTGGTCGTGGCCGAACCCTGCCCGGACAGCGGCGCCGCGGTGAAGGTGAGCTTCTGCAAGGATGCGCTCAAAGCCGCGGGCGACGCCGCCGCCAGCGTGTAAACCCCGGCGCCCGCCGCCGCCAGCCCCGCGCCGCTCAGCGTGCCCCCGCCGCTCAGCGTCAGGGTGGCGCTGTCCAGCGGCTTGGCGTTGCTGTCCGACACGACGACGCCGTTGAACGGGCTGATGCCGTTGCCCGCGGCCACGGTCTGGCCCGACGTGCCGGCGATGAACGGCGCCACCGGCGTCGCGGAGGTGCCGGACACCTGCACCGAGGCTCCCTTGTCGTCCGCCGTCAGCTTGGTCGCGGCGTCGGTCACGCTGAGGTCGAACCCGGTGGTCGCCGTGCTGCCGGCCGCCACCGCGGCGGGGGTGAAGGTGAGGGCGTTCAGGTTGCTCTGCAACGCATAGTACGACCCGGCGGCGAGCGCATAGGTGCCGACGCCCGTCTTGGTCAGGCCCGGGCCGGCCAGGGTGCCGCCTGCGTCGGAAGCCGCGCCCGTGGCATCGGTCAGCGTGATCGTGCCGCTGGTCTGCGCGCCGTAGCCTGGGCTGTTGTCGGTGATGCGGGTCGCGGCGAACGGGCGGATGGCGGTGCCGGACGCCACCTGCTCGGCGCCGGTGCCGCTGATGCCGGGGGGCGTGACGGTCTGCAGCACCACCGGGTTGTTAGGATCGGCGACGTTGACCGCGTTGTTGCCGGGGATGGGGGGGAGCTGCAGGCTGCCGACGTTGATGGCGGCATCCACCGTGGCGTAGGTGCCGTTGGCCAGCCTTGGCGGGGTATAGACCAGGCGGCCCAGGATGTTGGACGCGCCGCTCGGCGAGCCGAAGGAGAACACGGATTCGGCGAAGGTGCCGTTGCTGCTGTTGAACACGCCGGGGCCGCCGGGGTCGCTGATGCTGCCCAGGTCGCCGCCCGAGTAGTTCGCCCCGGCGCTGAGCTGTATGCTCACGACTTCCAGGGCCGGCATCAGGGGCGACGCCTCGTTCGCGGTGATGCCGCTGAACGGCGTGACCGTCGTCCCGCTGGCGGTGACGACCGGGTTGCTGGTCGTGTCGTTGATTGTTGCGGCCATGGCGCGCTTCTCCTATGACGCCTGACCTCGGTTGAGGGCGTCGCATTCCTGCCAAGCAGCCGCTGCTTGGGCTGGCGCCTCTATCCGACGTTTCGTTGGGGCTGTCAGTCCGGTTCAGGACTATGATCCTTGGAACCCGCGGTCGGGCCGTGGGTCCGCGGGTCCGCGCCTATGCGGCGTAGCGGCCCGGCCCGGCCTCGCGCGCCTGGCCCAAGGCGGCCAGGGTCTTTAGGATGCCGGCGACCTTGTGGGGCGTCACCGGCCAACTTTGGGAACTTGCCGACATGATGAAGGTGTTGGAGGAGTGAAAGGTGCGCTGACAGCCACGAATCGCGTGGGGGCTTATAGGCCTTCCTTTCTCGCTCAGGTTGATACACATGAACGCTTCGGACGCTCGATATCTGAAAACAGTCATTGATCCAATTCTACGCTGCAAACACTATAAGCCGAAATTTGGACAAGGGATCGCGGGCGATGGACTGACGCTTGAGCAATTCCGTATCCTTTATCAGGCAGACGCATTCTATAGCTGGTTCGGGCTGGATAATCCTTTGCTTTACGCTGCCCACAAAGCTGCCGGAGG
>CAXUIQ010000048.1:0-13328 GCA_964250815.1 uncultured Acetobacteraceae bacterium | reverse complement strand
CCATGTGCTTGCGTTCGTGCGCGACGCGGCGGGGACCGGCTTCCTTGCGCTCGTTCCGGCCGAGGCCCTCGCCGCCGGGGCGCAGGCGCGGCGCAACGTTGCGAACGAGCCGCGGGACACGCTGCGGCTGCAGGGCGTCGCCCTGCCGGCGTCCTGCGTGCGCCCGGCGCCGGCCGGCCTCGGGGCGGACGGGCTGCTGCTGCACGGCGCCGCCATCCGGACGCAGCAGATGGTGGGCGGCATGGAGCGGGCGCTGGACCACGCGCTGGCCTACGCCAACGAGCGCGTGCAGTTCGGACGCGCGATCGGCAAGTTCCAGGCGGTGCAGCACATGCTGGCGGTGGCGGCCGGCCAGTATGCCGCGGCCACGGCAACGGCCGATGCCTTGGCCGAAAGCTTCGGGGGCGAGCACTTCGCGTTCTGGGCCGCCGTGGCAAAGGCGCGCGTGGGGGAGGCGGCCGGCGTGGTCGCCGCCGCTTGCCACCAGGTCCACGCGGCCATGGGCTTCACCCAGGAGCATCCGCTGCACTACGCGACGCGGCGGCTGTGGTCGTGGCGGGACGAGTTCGGCTCGGAGGCGTTTTGGCAGCAGCGCCTGGGGGACGCGGCCTGCGCCGCGGGCGGCGAGGCGCTGTGGCCCATGCTGGCCCGGAGCTGACGCACCGGCGAGGGCACGGTCGAGGCGCCGCACGCCGGCGACGCGCCGAGCCTGTTCCGGGCTGTCCTGACCGCGCAGAGGCGCTTCAGTAGGACCGCGGCAAGCCGAGCACCTTCTCGGCGATGAAGTTCTGGATCATGTGCGGGCTGACCGGCGCGATGCGGGGGATGAGGCTTTCGCGCAAGTAGCGCTCCACGTGGCACTCCGCCGAGTAGCCCATGCCGCCATGGGTCAGCACCGCCGTCTCGCACGCGGCAAAGGCGGCCTCGGCGGCGAGGTACTTGGCGGCGTTCGCCTCGGCGCCGCACTCCTGGCCGGCGTCGTAGAGCGACGCCGCCTTGAGCACCATGAGGTTTGCCGCCTCAAGACCCATCCAGCAGCGCGCCAGCGGGTGCTGGATGGCCTGGTTCTGGCCGATGGGCCGGCCGAACACCACGCGCTCCCGGGCGTAGTCGGCCGCGCGGCGCAGCGCGGCGTAGCCGATCCCGACCGCCTCGGCGGCGATCAGGATGCGCTCGGGGTTCAGCCCGTGCAGGATCTGGCGGAAGCCCTGGCCGGCCTCGCCGATCAGGTCCTCCTCCGGGACCGGCATGGCGTCGAAGAACACCATGTTGCTGTCCACCGCGTGCCGGCCATGCTTTTGGATGCGCCGCACCTCGGCACGGCTGCGGTCGAGGCCGGTGTAGAACAGGCTCAGCCCGTCGGTCTTGCGCTTGACCTGACCGAGCGGCGTGGTGCGCGCCAGGATCAGCGCCTTGTCGGCGACCTGGGCGGTCGAAATCCAGATCTTCTGGCCTGACAACGACCAGCCGGTGTTCGTCCGTTCGGCGCGGGTGGCGATCTCGGTCGTGTTCAGCCCGGCGTCCGGCTCCGTCACCGCGAAGCACGCCTTCTGCTCGCCCCGGATCAGCGGCGGCAGCATGCGGGCTTTCTGCTCCTCGGTGCCGAACACCACGACCGGCTGCAGGCCGAAGATGTTCATGTGCACGGACGACGCGCCGGCCATGGCCGCGCCCGACTCGGCGATGGCGCGCATCATGACTGCCGCCTCCGCGATGCCCAGGCCCGAGCCGCCGAACGCTTCCGGCATCGCGATGCCCAGCAGCCCGGCGTCGGCGACGGCGCGGTGGAACTCCACAGGGAAGGCCGCCTCGTTGTCCTTGCGCAGCCAGTAGGCGTCGTCGAAGCCGGAGCAGACGCGCTGCACCAGGTCGCGGATCTGTTCCTGTTCGGGCGTCAAGGCGAAATCCACGGAGCACTCCGGGCGGCTTGAGGGCAGGGCAGCCGACGGCGGCCCCGGCTGGCCGCCAGTCAACACCCATCCGTCCGGCCCGGAAAGTCCCGGACGGAGCGACAGCCATGGCGATTGCCTGGGCGTTGCCAGCCTTCGGCGCCGCACCTAACATGGGTGCCCATGCGCAACGGCGCCGGCGGCCTTCCATGGCCCGCGCCGAACAGAACGCAGTCGGTCAAGGGCAAGGGGGGACACGTCCATGGCGACCATCATCACGCGCCGCAACGCGATCGCGGCCGGTGCGGGCCTGGCTATGGCCGGGCTGGCGGGCTTCAAGGCGTCGGCGATCCCGGTTGCCAGCGTCGAGCCGCCGAAGCTGCCGATCGAGAAGGGCGCCTCGTTGCGGGTGCTGCGGCCGGCGAAGTTCGTGGACCCCGACGAGGCGGTCTTCCGCGAGAACATCAAGGCGTTCAGCGACGAGACGAAGGTGCCGGTGCGCGTCGATTTCGTCGGCTGGGAGGACCTGCGCCCGCAGACGGCGGTCGCCGCCAACACCGGCGCCGGCGCCGACGTCATCATCGGCTGGCCGGACGACCCGCACCTGTATGCCGACAAGCTCCTGGACATGAGCGATGTCGCCGAATACCTCGGGAGCAAGTACGGCGGGTGGTATTTCCTGGCCGAACGGTACGGCAAGAAATGGGGAACCAACAACTGGATCTCCATCCCCATGGGCGGCTCCGGCGCCCCGGTCGTTTACCGCCAGTCCTGGGTCAAGGAAGCCGGCTTCGACCATATCCCGACGGATTTCGGGCGGTTCCTGGAGCTGTGCCGGACCCTCAAGAAGAATGGCCATCCCGTCGGCTTCTCCCTTGGCAACGCGGTGGGCGACGCGAACGGCTATTGCGGTTGGATGCTGTGGGGCCACAACGGCTTCCTCGTGGACGAGGACGGCCGGGTCGCGATCAACCGGCGGGAAACGCTGGACGCGCTGCGCTTCGCCAAGGAGATGTACCCGACGATGATCGGCGGCACGTTGTCCTGGCAGGACCCGAGCAACAACAAGGCCTTCATCGCCGGCGAGATCAGCCTGACCGCGAACGGCGTGTCCATCTACTATGCGCTGAAGAATGATCCGAGGACCGCCGAGATCGCGGCCGACACCAACCACGAGCCGCTGCCCACCGGCGCGTTCGGCAAGCCGCCGGAATCGGCCTTGATCCTCAACGCCATGGTGTTCAAGCACGCCAAGTATCCGAACGCGGCGAAGGAGTTCCTGCGCTTCATGATGGAGCAGCCGCAATACGAGAAATGGCTGACTGGCAGCGCCGGGTATTGGGCGCAGCCGCTCAAGGCCTACGCGGAATGCGACGTGTGGAAGCAGGACCCCAAGATCGCCGCCTACCGCGACACCTGCGGGCATCCCTGCTGGAACGGCTACAAGGGTCCGATCAGCGCCGCCTCCGGGGCGGTAACGGCCGACTACGTGGTGGTGCAGATGTTCGCGGCGGTCGCCTCTGGTGCTGCGACGCCGGAGGAGGCGGTGCAGGAGGCCGAGCGCCGGGCGAAACGCTACTACAAGGCCTGACCGCCCGCTTGGCCGCCAAAGGGAAAGGGAACGTCCAGCAATGGCCCAGGAAACGCCAAAGTACAAGATCGTGACGCCCGCCGGCGCGAGCTTCACCACCGCCGGCGGCGGCTACGGCCTGGAGATGGAGGCGCTGGAGGGCATGGACGCCGCGATCGTCGAGGTCCCAGCCGACGAGGACGGCTTCATCGCGGCGGCTGGGGACTGCGACGCCGTGTATGCCAAGGGCATGGCCTTCACCGCGCGCATGATCGCGGCGCTGCCGGAGCGGTGCCGGGGCATCGTGCTCGGCACGGTGGGCGTCGATTACGTCGATGTCGCCGCCGCGACGGCGCGCGGCATCCCCGTCACCAACTGCCCCGACACCTTCATCGACGAGGTCGCCGACCACGCCATGGCGCTGCTGCTGGCGGCCCACCGCCGGATCATCGAGCAGGACCGCATGGTGCGGGAAGGGCGGTGGCGCGAGGGGCGTCCGCAACTGTCGCAGGTGCCGCGCCTGATGGGATCGACCCTGGGATTCATCGCCTTCGGGCGCGTGGCCCGGCTGACCGCGCTGCGCGCCCGGTCGTTCGGCCTCACGCTGATGGCCTACGACCCGTTCATCGAGGAGCTGGTCATCCACGAGCACGGCGTGCGCCCCTCCACGCTGGAGGAGGTGCTGCGCGGCTCCGACTTCGTGTCCATGCACGCGCCGGCGACCCCGGAGGCGCGGGGGATGCTGACGGAGAGGCACTTCCGCATGATGAAGCCCACCGCCTGGTTCATCAACACCGGGCGCGGCCCCACGGTGGACGAGGCCGCGCTGATCCGGGCGCTGGAGCAAGGCTGGATCGCCGGGGCGGCGCTCGATGTGTTGGAGACCGAGCCGCCGCGGCAGGACAACCCGCTCTTGCAGATGAGGAACGTCGTGCTCAGCCCGCACAATGCGTCCGCATCGGCGCGCTTCGACCTGGCGCGCAAGCGCCGGGTCGGGCAGGAGCTGTCCTTGCTCCTGTCCGGGCGCTGGCCGATGAGCTGCGTCAACCCGACGGTGCTGCCCGGCTCGGACCTGCGGCGCTGGCAGCCCTATTCGATGGAGCGCGGACCCAACAGTTGACGGAGGACTGGCCATGAGGATCACCGCGGTACGGCTGCGCCGCCTGCGCGGGACGTTGCCGACAGAGGGCTGGTTCTGGGAGGAGCGGCTGGTGCGCCCGATCGACGTGTATCCGGAGTACCGGGGCCGCGACGACTTCGAGGGATTGCCGCAAGCCGCACCGGGCGGGCTGCCGGTCGAGGCGTTCTTCGTGCAGGTCGAAACGGACGAGGGCGTGACCGGCACCGCCGGGCCGATGCCCGACACGGTCGCGTTCTTCATCGCCCGCCGGCTGCGTCCCATCCTGATGGGGCGCGACCCGGTGGCGCACGAGCTGCTGTGGGACCAGATGCACCGCATCATGGTGCACGGCCGCCAAGGCGACGCGATGCTGGCCATCAGCGCCATCGACTGCGCGCTGTGGGACCTCAAGGGCCGCTGGCTCGGGCAGCCCGCATACCGTCTGCTCGGCGGACCGACCCGGCCGTCCATCCCCGCCTATGCCAGCATGCTGGGCTTCGCCGTGCTGGACCCGGGCCGGGTGCGCGAGCGTGCCCTCGAATACAAGGAGGTGGGCTACACGGCGCAGAAATGGTTCTTCCGCCACGGCCCGGCGAGCGGCGCCGAGGGGATGCGCAAGAACGTCGAGCTGGTGCGGACGCTCCGCGAAACGCTCGGGGAGGACGACGCCATCATGCTGGACTGCTGGCAGTCGATGGAGCCGACCTACGTGATCGACCTGGTCGCGCGCATCGCCGAGTACCGTCCGGCGTGGCTGGAGGAATGCTGCATGCCCGACCGCATCGACAGCTACCGCGCGGTCAAGGACAAGGTCAGCATCCCGCTCTCCGGCGCGGAGCACGAGTACACCCGCTGGGGCATGAGGCGGTTCATCGACGCCCGGGCGCTCGACATCATCCAGCCGGACATCTACTGGGCCGGGGGCTTGTCGGAAACGATGAAGATCGCGGCCTATGCCACCGCGCACGACCTCATCACGATCCCGCACGGCCACTCGACGCCCGCCGGCATCCACTTCTCGGTCACGCAGTCGCCGATCCACACGCCGTACCAGGAATACCTGGTGAAGTGGAACGCCATCCACCAGCATTTCCTCGCCCATCCGGTGCTGCCCGTGCAGGGGCAGATCCATGCGCCGGACCTGCCCGGCCTCGGCATGGACCTCGATCCCGCGAAGATCGAGGAGGAAACGGAGGCGTTCGCCTGACCGGCCTGGCCAGTCCTTCGGCGCCCGGCCCGGCGGCGGCGTTCGTGGATCGCGACCTGCCCGATGCGGCCGTCTTGGACGACGTTGCGGCCCCGGCCCTGTTCCCGGCGTCGGACGCCAGCCGCATGCTCGCCGAGCGATGCCCTTCCGCCAACGGCGGCTTGTGATGAGCACGCGCCGGGTACCATGCGGGCGTGCCAGCGTCGGGGTGGGGCAATGCCGGGCGCCACCCGACGGTGCGTCCGCCCCGGCAAGTGTTTTGTCGGCGGTTTATCTCAGTAAATCCAAGTCAAGCAATGGAAATGTCACGCGACACGCGCCGCCGGCCATGTTCATGCCCCAAGCAACAAGCATGAGCCTGGCGGAGGCGTGGAATGCAGTCTGGAACGGGTTTGCCTTTGGCCGCAGCCGCGCTGGCCGCCGGCCTGCTCTGCGCGGCCCCGGCGGTCCGCGCCGCGGGCCACCCCCTGCCGGGGGCCGGCAACGCGGCCTCGGCGGCGGTGGCCATGGCGTCCCCGCTGGTCCGCTCCGCCATGGAGCGGCTGCGGCAGGTGGTCGCCACCGTGCAGGACCGCGACCTGCGCGAGCAGACGGCCGATGCGCTGTTCAACCCGCAGACCTGCGTCCAGCACCGCACGGGCCTGACCACGGCCGCGCAGCAGGCGATCCTGGACACGCTCCTCCGCGAGGGCCTTTACGCCGCCGCCGACGCGGCAGCCATCCCGGGCGGCATCCAAGCCGGCGTGTTCCCCCCGGTCCGCGCGGGCGACGGGCCGTGCGCGCAGTTGCCGCAAGCCTTCCATACGGCGCCGGGCAGCAACTTCGGCAGCCACCATTCCTACCCCGGCGGCCTCGCCATCCACGAGGGCTTCAACGTGTCGAGCGCCCTCAGCTTCGCCGAGAACTACCGGCTGGCCTACGGCACGCCCGGCGCCGACGGGCTGCCGCGCATGGCGCCGCTGTCCTCGCAAGCACAGGAGCCGACGGGACCTCGACCTCTCGCAGGACGAGGTCGTTGCCGCGCCGCTGTGGCACGACTGGGCCAAGACCCTCGTGTTCCAGTGGAACGCGGACGGCACCGAGTTCACCGAGTTCAACTTCGGCGGCAACGGCCTTGCCGACAACTACGGCGCCGCGGGCGACAGCCGCACGGGCGGGCACCACATCCTGAGCCTGGCGGAGACGATCGCCCGCGGCCTGCCGCCCGGCTTCGTCATCGCGCAGGCGTCCGCCCACAGCGCGCCCACGCTTGGCAACGAGTTCAAGGTCGTGAACTGGCTCCGCGCGGCCGCGATCATCGCCCAGGCCGACCCCGTGGCGCGCGGCCTGCTCGTGCGGGACGCCGCCGGCAACCTCCGCCTGCCCCCGCCGCAGGACCTGCCGGGGCAGCTCGACCTGAACGCGGCCGGGCAGGTCAACGTGTCCGTCGAGGACACGATCCACAACCTGTCGGACGCCGACTTCGTGTTCAGCATCCCGGCCGTCACCGAGGCGCAGGTGGTGCTGCAAGCCCTGGCGCCGCGCTATGGCTACGATCCCGCCGACGCGGCCTGCTACACGACCAAGTTCCGCAACCCGGCCCTGAGCTTCCTCAGCGCCGAGCGGGTGCTGATCCTCTACACCACCCAGGGCCTCGACGCGGTGCAAGCCGAGCTGGACATCCTGCGGGACAAGGGCGCGATCTGAGGCTAGCGGGCCGTCAGCCCGGCCCTTCGTTGGACGCCCTGACGTCGGCCATTCTTGCCCGCAACCCGCAGATGGTGTGCTGGGAAGGCTGCGTTTGCCGCCCTGCGCTCCTGGGGATCACGCCGCAGCCGCTGGTCTGCGACCAGCAACCAGGCAGCTCGGACACAGCTTAGTCGCCCAGGCACGACGCCAGGCGCCCGGAGTTTCAACCCGCAGCAGGTTTGCGCTTCACGCAGGGCGGGAAAGCGTCAGCGCCTCCCGCCAAGGGCTGGCGTTGCCCTGCGGCGGTGGCGCTCCGCTTATCCGCCCTGCACCATCCGCAGCCGCGCGCCGGTCAAATCTCCCGTTGCCTGGTATAAGGCCGGCGCCGTCGTCGTCAAAAGCCCGCTCCGGATTGGGTTTTTCTGCCTGCCACAGCGGGACGGGGCGCAGCAAACGTGCCGCGCCCCGTCCGCAAAGGCCGTGGAAGGTCACATCGCGGAACGCTTGCCCAGCACCAGCCCGGTGCGCACCGCGGGATACGGCTGGCCGCCCTTCATCCCCTCCCACACGACCTCGTTGAACAGGTCGGCCGGCACGCGGTCCTCCGAGGACCAATCGAAGCCCCGGGTCTGCTCGCTCCACCAAGCGGCCGTGCGGGTCGGCTGCAGGTCAGGCCCCTCCGCGAACTCGACCGTGCCGCCGAAGGGATCACCGTCCTTCTGCGTCAGCGTCGTGGTCTTCAGGATCGTCGAGGCCACGGCGTTGTAGGTCCAGTTCCGCCCTTTCGTGATGTCGAACACGTCCGTCATCGGCCGCTGGTAGGCCGTGTTGAGGTTGAGGTGCTCCAGGCCCAGCACGTCCTCGATCGTGCGGACCATGTTGACGGTCGAGTAGCGGGTGCTGACGACGGCCCGCTTCTTGACATAGGGGCCGACGACGTAGGCGGTGCTGCGGTGCGCGTCCATGTGGTCGCCGCCGTCCTGGGCGTCGTCCTCCAGCACCACGACGAGGGTATCCCGGGCGTACCGGCTGTGCGCCAGCAGGTCGAGCGTGCGTCCGACCGCAAGGTCGTTGTCGGCCTGCTGGGCCTCGGCCGTGTTGACCCCGGCCACCGCCGTCTTGAACGATCCCATGTGGTCGTGCATGTAGCGCAGCAGCACGAGGTTCGGCAGGTCGTTGCCCGGCGCCGCGAACTGGTTGAACTCGCGCTCGAACTCTTCGTAGCGCCAGGCGTCCGGATAGTCGTTGTCGAAGCCGCGGAAGTAGTTGTCGGTGAGCGGGATCAGCTCGGGGTTGGTCGTCCACATCTGCCGCGCATTGGCGGCGGCCGGGAACTCCACCGGCGCCGCATAGCCGGGATCGGTGGGCGTCAGGCCGTAGTGGCTGTTGTCGGAGAAGAAGCCGTAGTTGCGCACGGTGAGGCCGTGGCGAAGCGCTGCGCTCCAGACGTAGCCGGCCTGCTTGGCGCCGTCCTTGCCGTCCGGCGCGCCGCTGTCGTTGGGGCCCGGCAGCAGGTTGAGCGCGCCGCCGGGCAGCGCGTTGCCGGTGGCGGCGTAGTCGTATCCGCCGGCCGATTCCTGGCGCGCAACGACGGTTGCGTCCGGGGTCGAGCCGACGTAGCCGACATCGACGTTGTTGTTCTGGCCCTCGGCGTCGTACGGCGCGTTGCCCCGGTTCACGGCGAAGGTGTAGTTCATCGGGATGTTCTTCTCGTTCCAGTCGGTTTCGCGCCCTGCGGTGGACCACGGCCAGCCGTTGCCGCTGACCTCGCCGGAGTCGAAGAAGTTGTCGAGGGTGACGAACTGGTTGGAGATGCGGTGGAAGTTCGGCGTGATCTGGCGGCCGAAGATGGTGATGCTGGGGTCGCCGTTGGCGCCGTTGGTCAGGTCGCCGAGCACCTGGTCGAAGGTGCGGTTCTCCTTGACGATGTAGATCACGTGCTTGATGCGGCTGCGCAGGAAGCTCATCGTGGTGTCGTCTTCCGGGTAGCTCGCGACCGACCAGCCGTTGTTGGCGGCGACCTGGGTGGTCAGGTTCGGCAGGTCGGCCGCGGACGGCACCGGCGCCATCAACATGCCGGACTGCTCAAGCTGGAACACGTACTGGTTGGCGTTGTAGGCCAGCGCCGGGGTGTTGCCGCCGGGATAGGTGTAGTTGGCGAGCGACGTGACCGAGCTTGTCACCTTGTTTGGGTTGCCGCCGGGGTCGTTCTTGCTGTTGAACACGTACATCGTGCCGCCGTCGGCGCTTACCGTGACCGTGGTCGGATACCAGCCGGTCGGCACCAGGCCCGCGACCGTGTGCGGCGCCGGGCCGGAAAGCGGCACGACCGCCACCGCGTTGGCGCCGCCGTTGGTGACGAACAGCGTCTTCTCGTCGGGCGAGAGCGCCACGTTGTTCGTCGCCGCCCCGGTGTAGCGGCTGGACTTGTCGGCCAGCACGCCCGGCGGCGCGATGGCGTCGATCTGCTCGGCCACCCGGTTGGTCGCGGTCTTGATCACCGCCACCGAGTCGCTGTTGTCCTGCGACACGTAGAGCGTGTCCTGGAGCTTGTTCAGCACGAGGTTGTTGGGGCTGCCCGGCAGGGGGATGCGGGTGACGAGCCGCGGCGCGCCGGCGCTGAAATCGACCACGACCACCTCGCGGTCGCGCACGGAGGTCGCGTAGATCGTGGAGTTGTCCTTGATCGCCACGCTGTAGAGCGTCTCGCCGCCGGCGACGCCGTCGCTGTCCGGCGTGGTGTTGTAGGGCCGCAGGTCGTACTCGAACAGCTTGCTGTTGTCCGCCGTGCGGAACACGGAGACGCTGTTGTTCAGCGAGTTTGCAACGGCCAGCAGCGATCCGTCCTTGGACAAGGCGAGGCCGCCGGTCTGCGGATACTGCGCGTTGCCGACGCCGCCGGGCGTGGTGGCGGTGGGTCCGCCATGCCCCATGGCGATCGTGCCGCTCTGGACGAAGGCGCCGCCCGACTGCGAATAGACCACGACCTGGTCATCGGCGCCGCCCGACACGTAGAGCTTCGAGCCGTCGGGCGAGAAGGCGAGGCCGACAAAGGTGTTGAGCGGGCGCAGCGTCTGCGTCTGCACCGGGGCGCGCGGGTTGCTGACGTCATACAGGATGACGAACTCGGCGCCGGTGCCGACCAGCTTCGCGGAAGCGTCGTCGAGCACGTTGTAGCCGCTGGTCATGACGGCGAGCGTCTTGCCGTCCGGGCTGAGCGTCGAGGCGATCGCGCCGTTCGGATGGAAGTAGGGATAGTTGGAGACCGCGGGGGTGTACTCGGGCAGGTCGGGGTTCAGCGCCGTGAAGGTCGAGCCGGTGGCGAATGTCGGGGTGATGAACTGGCCGCTCGGCAGGGGCGCCTGGCCGGTGTTGTCGAGCGCGCCGTCGTCGGCCCGCGCCCCGCGGAGGCCGGCGCCGGCGCCGGCGAGCAATGTGGCTGAAAGCAGCAGCGCCTTGAGGGGAAGGCGCTTACGTGGGCCGGTCATCTTGTTCTCCGCCGATTGCATTCCGCAGGCTCCCCGCTTCAACGGCATGGCCGTCGCCCATGGCATCCCACGCGGGTCGAGCCGAAGCACTGGGGGACCCTCATTCGTCCAAGGATGAGATAGCCGCCGCCGTCCCCTAACAATGCTACAGTTTGCGAAAGCTTTTGTGACCTAACATTGCACATCTGCATACATGCATGTGGATCATCAGGCATCCAGTTGTTCTACTTCGTCTGAACCCTGGATTTTTACTTAGCAACTGAACCAAGGATTCGAACCGGCCTCGTCCGCCGTCCTGGCGCCGGACGCGACGCCGATCCGCGCCGGCGATGGCATGGCTTTGACACCGAAGGTTCATGTCCGCATCCCGGCCGGGGCGGCAGACTGCTGGGCTTGACCGACGTCGCCTGGGGAGAACACGCATGGCCACCTTCCACCGGCCCCGCCAGCCCGGCGCCTCGCTGGCGCAGCGCGCCGCGCCCCGGAACACGAAGTTCGAGCCGATCCCGGCCCAATTCGCCCAAGGCCGCAAGCCGCCGTTCCGCATGGATCTCGGCGAGGTGCTGACCGCCGGCGAACTCCAGGAGATCACCGAGGCCGGCACCCTGGCGTTCCATTGCATGGGCGACACCGGCGGCGTGAAGAACCCGGAGCCGCAGAAGCTGGTGGAGCGCGGGCTGGAGCAGTCGCTGCACGGCGGCAACATCGCGCCGAGCCTGCGCGGCGCCGCCATGGCGCCGGCGTTCTGCTACCACCTGGGGGACGTGATCTACTACAACGGCGAGGTCTCGGAGTACTTCCCGCAGTTCTACGAGCCCTACGAGCACTACCCGCTGCCCATCCTCGCCATCCCTGGCAACCACGACGGCGAGCCGGCCGACGCGGAGTCCACCACGCTGGAAGGGTTCTACCGCAACTTCCTGGCAGCGAAGTCGGCCGAGCCGGCCTACACCGACGAGTCCCGCGACAGCGGACGCCCGGCGATGACCCAGCCCTTCTTCCATTGGACGCTGACGACGCCGTTCGCGACCTTCGTCGGCCTCTACAGCAACGTCCCCGAGCATGGCCGCCTCGACGACGGGCAGCGCGCCTGGTTCCAGGGCGAGATGGCGGCGGCGGACAAGAACAAGGCGCTGGTCGTCGCCGTGCACCACCCGGTCTATTCGTTCGACGACCACCACAGCGGCAGCCCGACGATGGCCAAGGAGTTGGAGGACGCGATCAACGCCTCCCGGCGCGTGCCCAACATGGTGCTGAGCGCGCATGTGCATAACTATCAACGCATCGAGCGGCAGGTGGGCGCGCATAAGGTCCCGTTCTTCGTGATCGGCAACGGCGGCTACTGGAACCTGCACCGCCTCGCCGCCGCCAACGGCTACCGCGATCCGGAAACGGAAGCGCGGCTGGTGTCGAGCATCGACAACCGCCACGGCTTCATGACGTTCGAGATCAGCGACAGCGTCATCAACGGCCACCTCACCACCGTGCCGCGCCCGCAGGAGTCCTGGACGGACGCGCAGGCCTTCAACGCCAGCTTCGACGTGTTCAACTACAGCTCGGTCCCGGCCTTCCTGAAGGACGGCGAAACGGTGGAGCTGGTGCCGCCCGACGGCACCAACGTGCCGCCGCATACCGACCATGCCCAGACGGACGCGCCCGCGCGCACCCCGGCGGCGCAGCGGAAGGTGCAGGCGCGCGACGCCCACGCGGCCCGCACGGCCCAGCGCGCGCACGGCCGGCGCCAAAGCTGACCCGTCCTCCGCGCCGGGGCGGCAGCCGCGGACCTGTCGGGGATGCGGGCCGCTCCTCCCGCGCGGCACCCTGCCTCCCTGTGCAGACTGCCCCTCATCGCCCTCTCCGGCGTTCAGCAAGAGGCTGAATGCCCGGCCGAAGCAGCATTATTGGACCATGCGAACGTCATCGTAGAGTAACCGGACGGCCCCCCCAGGTGCAGTAACGACCTGTGATGCTCGATAACATGCACGCGCTGCTGCCTTGTCCGATCGGCTCGCAGCATGGCCCCGCCGCGCCGGTGCGTGTGCAACCCGCGTGGCGGACGAGTTCTGCGGTCCCGGGCGGCCGCGGGCGGATGGCGGTTGCGCTTGTCTTCGCGTCCGTGCTGCAATGCGTGGTCATCGCCGGCGTCGAGTTCGCCGCAGGCGGCACGTCGCCGCCGCCGACCGAGCTGGCGACCGTCGAGCTGGCCATGGAAGCGCCCGCGCCGCCGCCGGAACCCGCGGCGGACAAGCCGCCGGCCGAGCAGGAGCCGGTTCCCGCGCCGGCGACTGCCGCGGAGGCCGCTCCACCCGCGCCGGAAACGCCGCCCCCCGAACCGCCATCCCCGGAGCCGCCCGGGCAGGACGCTCCGGTCTTCGCCGTCCCGCGA
>CAXUIQ010000047.1:1567-13394 GCA_964250815.1 uncultured Acetobacteraceae bacterium | reverse complement strand
TCCCGCCAGGACCGGAGCAGCAGGCGCGGGGTGCGGATTTCGGCCAAGGGCAGGCGCTCCGCGGCGGCAGGGTCCAGCGGCACTCCGGGCGCCGTTGCGCCACGCGCCCGGGTCTTGCCCGGCGCTTGCTCCCGTCGTCAAGTGCCCCGATCACCCGCCGGACCCGCCCGAACCGCTTGCAGGAACCCATCTCATGACCGTCATCGACCGCATCCGCCGCGACCACGACATGCTCGCCGCCATCCGCCACGACCTCCACGCCCACCCCGAGCTGGGCATGGAGGAGCACCGCACCGCCGACCTCGTGGCGCGCAAGCTGGAGGAATGGGGGATCGAGGCGCACCGCGGCGTCGGCGGCACCGGCGTCGTGGGCGTGCTGCGCGCAGGCTCGGGCAACAGCGCCATCGGCCTGAGGGCCGACATGGACGCGCTGCCGATCGAGGAAGCGACGGACCTGCCGTTCCGCTCCACCGTGCCGGGCCGGATGCACGCCTGCGGGCACGACGGGCACACGGCGATGCTCCTGGGCGCCGCCAAGTACCTGGCCGAGACGCGCGGCTTCAGCGGCACCGTGAACCTCATCTTCCAGCCCGGCGAGGAAGGCTGCGGCGGCGCGCTGGCCATGCTGGCGGACGGCCTGTTCGAGCGCTTCCCGTGCGACGCCATTTACGGCATGCACAACCGCACCGGCATGGAGGTGGGCACCTTCGCCGTGCGGGAAGGCCCGGCGATGGCGGGCGGCGCGTTCTTCGACATCATGGTTGGCGGCAAGGGATCGCACGGCGCCCGGCCGGAGGAAAGCATCGACCCCGTGCTGACCGCCTGCCACCTCGCCACCGCGCTGCAATCCATCGTGTCGCGCAACCTGTCCCCGCGCGACCCGGCGGTGGTCAGCGTGACCAAGGTCGTGGGCGGCGACGCCTACAACGTGATCCCGCAGACGGCCACGCTCTCCGGCACCGCGCGGTTCTTCGCGCGCGAGGTGGGCGGGACCATCGAGGACGCGATGCGGCGGCTGGCCGAGGGCGTCGCCGCGGGCTTCGGCGCCACGGCGAGCCTCGACTGGCGGCTGATCTTCGCGCCGACGGTGAACGCCGCGGCGCCGACCGCGGCCGTGGTGGACGCCGTGCGGGACCTGGTGGGCCACGAGAACCTCATCACGGACAAGCCGCCGGTGATGGGGTCGGAGGACTTCTCCTTCATGCTGGAGCAGGTGCCCGGCGCCTACCTGAACGTCGGCAACGGTCCCGGCTTCTCCCCGCACCATCCCGGCTACATGTTCAACGATGCAGCGATCCCCTTCGGCGCCGGGCTGTATGCGCGGCTGGTGGAGATGGGCTTGCCGAAGGCCGAGCAGGCGTAACGGACGCCGGCCGCCGTCGCCCTGGCACTCCGCTTGCTTGTCCGATCCCACCCAAGCGGAGGCGCGCCCGATGAGACGACGAGAGCTTCTGGCCGCTGCGGCCCTGGCCGGCGCGTTGCCGCGGCCCTCCATCGCCCAAGGCGCCGCCGCGCGCACGCTGCGGTTCATACCCGAAGGCAACCTCGCCAACGCCGACCCGATCTGGACCACCACCACGGTGGCCCGCAACCACGGCTTCCTGATCTACGACACCCTGTTCGGCACCGACAAGAACCTCGCCCCCAAGCCGCAGATGGTGGAAGGGTTCGAGCTGTCGGATGACAAGCTCGCCTGGACCTTCCGCCTGCGCGACGGGCTGCGGTTCCACGACGGCGCGCCGGTCCGCGGCGCCGACTGCACCGCCTCCATCGCCCGGTGGAGCAGGCGCGACGGCTTCGGCCAGCGCCTGGCGGCACAGCTTGAGGGCATGTCGGCGCCCGACGACCGCAGCTTCACGGTCAAGCTCAAGAAGCCGTTCCCGCTGCTGGCGGCCGCGTTGGGCAAGCCTGCGGCCAACGTGTGCTTCATCATGCCGGAGCGGGTGGCGCAGACCGACGCCTTCACCCAGATCACCGACTTCACGGGGTCAGGCCCGTTCCGCTTCCTGCGCGACGAGTGGACGCCGGGGTCGCTCGCCGCCTATGCCCGCTTCGACGGCTACGTGCCGCGGCAGGAAGCGCCGGACTTCACCGCCGGGGCCAAGATCGCGCACTTCGACCGGGTGGAATGGAACATCATCCCGGATTCCGCCACCGCCGCCGCGGCCATGCAGACGGGCGAGGAGGACTGGTGGCAGACGCCCATCGCCGACCTGCTTCCGCAGCTCCGCCGGATGCGCGGGGTCAAGGTGGTGCCGATGACCAGCATCGGCAGCATCTACATCATCCGCTTCAACCACCTGCACCCGCCGTTCGACAACCCGAAGATGCGGCAGGCCGTGCTGAAGCTGGCGGACCAGACCGCGTTCATGCAGGCCGCCTACGGCGAGGAAACGAGCACGTACAAGACCGGGGTCGGCGTGTTCACCCCGGGATCGCCGGCCGCGACCGACGTCGGCATGGACGCGATCACCGGCCCGCGCAGCCTGGACGCCGCCAAGCGCCTGGTGGCGGAGGCTGGCTACAAGGGGGAGCGCATCGTCATCATCTCGCCCACCGACTATCCCCAGCTAGAAGCCTTTTGCCAGGTCACGCGCGACCTGCTGCTGCAACTGGGGCTGAACGTCGATTACCAGGCCAGCGACTGGGGCACGGTGGTGCAGCGCCGGGCCAGCAAGGAACCGGTGGACAAGGGCGGCTGGAGCATCTTCTGCACGGGCTGGGAAGGGCTGAACACGGCCGACCCCGGCGGCCACTATCCGATCCTCGGCAACGGCGCGAGCGCCTGGTTCGGCTGGCCCACCAGCCCGCGCATCGAGCAGCTCCGCACCGATTGGTTCGACGCCTCGGACGACGCCGCGCGCCGCCGGGCCACGGACGCGATCCAGGCCGCGGTGTGGGAGGAGGTGCCCTACGTGCCGCTCGGGCAGTTCTTCCAGCCCGCGGCGATGCGGGACAACGTCGCGGGCGTGCTCGACAGCCCGTTCCCGATCTTCTGGAACGCGAGGAAGGGATGATCTGCACAGGCACGCTTCCCATCATGCTGCAAAACAAGGCATGATGCGCGCGTGTGCGTCTTAATACTCGTTTTGGTTTCGTTTGCCACATGAAGGAAACAGCAGGATGATCGGCAAGACTGGAACGCTTGCGTTGTGCGCTTCGCTGGCTTTCGCTTCGTACGCCCATGCAGATGATTATGGGCGCGAGCGGATTCCTGTCAGGGTGGTGGTCGTCACCACCTTCGAGATCGGCAACGACACCGGCGACACGCCGGGCGAGTTCCAGAACTGGGTCGAGCAACTGCCGCTGCCGGACGTCGTGCCGTTCCCGCAGGGCTACCACCCGCTCCGCTACAACCCGGACAAGCACGTGCTGGGCATCGTCACCGGCGAGGGGCCGTCGCGCATGGCGTCGTCGATCACGGCGCTGGCCAACGACCGCCGCTTCGATTTCAGCCACGCCTATTGGCTGCTGGCCGGCATCGCCGGCATCGATCCCAACGTGGGATCGGTGGCGTCCGCCGTGTGGGCGCCGCAGGTCGTCGATGGCGACCTGGCCTACGAGATCGACGCCCGGGAGATCCCGTCCGATTGGACGACCGGCTACGTGCCGTTCAACCGGACCTCGCCGTTCCAGCCCCCGACCCCGCCGGTCGCGAGCGACAGCGGCACCAACGCCTTCACCTTGAACGCCGGCTTGGTGGAGTGGGCATACCAACTTTCGTCCGGCAGCGTGCAGCTCGCGGACGATGCGAACCTGCAGCAGCTTCGCGCCCAGTACACCAACTTCCCGAACGCGCAGCAACCGCCCGCGATCACCAAGGGAGCTGTCCTCGCGGCCGGGACGTTCTGGATCGGGGCGCTTCTGAATACCTGGGCGGAGAACTGGGTGGATTACTGGACTTCGGGACAGGGCGTGTTCACCACGACCGCCGAGGAGGACGCGGCCTACATGCAGGCGCTGACCTTCCTGAGCCAGGTGCAGACGGTTGACCTGAACCGGGTGATGGTGCTGCGCGGGGCCAGCGACTACTCGGTGCCGCCGCCGGGGCAGACCGCGGCGCAGCTTCTGGCCAGCGAGGTGGACGCCACGGGCTACTCGGGGTTCGTCGAGTCGCTCAACTCGACCTACGCGGCGGGCAGCGCGGTGGTGAACGAGCTGTCGGGCAACTGGCGCCGCTACCGGGATAACGTTCCCAGCGCGCAGCCGTAGCCCGGGACGCCGGCCCGGCCGGAGCGCGACGGTCGCGCCGGGGACGGCGGCGGTGTACACGGGTCCGCGAACGCTGAGCGGAGTTGACGTGAGCACCCCACTCCACACCGACGCCCTGCATCCGGCCGATGCTTCCGCCGCATCGCCGGGCGCTCTCCCCGCTCCAGCCGCCAAGCTGCGGACCGTATTGGCCGGGGCGCTGCTGGCGATGGTGCTTGCGGCCCTGGACCAGAACATCGTCAACACCGCCCTGCCCCGGATGGTCGGCGACCTCGGCGGCATGGCCCACCTGTCATGGGTGGTGACGGCGTTCATGCTCACCTCGACCACGACCACGCCGCTCTATGGCAAGCTGTCGGACATCTACGGACGGCGGGTGCTGTTCTTCGTCGCGATCCTCCTGTTCCTGGCGGGGTCGCTGCTGTGCGGCGCGGCGCGGTCCATGGGGCAGCTCATCGCCTTCCGGGCCTTGCAGGGCCTGGGCGCGGGCGGCTTGCTGGTTTTGGCGCAGGCGGTCATCGGCGACGTGGTCTCGCCCCGGCAACGGCCGCGCTACCAGGGGTGGTTCACCGGCACCTTCGCGCTGGCCAGCATCGCCGGGCCGTTGCTGGGCGGCTTCATCACCTCGGCGCTGTCCTGGCGCTGGGTGTTCTACGTCAACCTGCCCGTCGGCCTCCTGGCCTTCCTCATGATCGCGGTCGGCCTGCGCAATCCGCCCTCCGGACAGGTCCGGCCGATCGACTACGCGGGCGCGCTGCTGCTGACGGGCGCCACGGCGGCGCTGCTGCTCCTGCTGGCCTGGGGCGGCACGGAGTTCCCCTGGGCGTCGGCCGACAGCGCGGCCCTCGCGGCGGTCACGGCGGCGCTGGCCGGCCTGTTCCTGTGGCGCGAGGGGCGCGCGCCGGAGCCGCTGATCCGGCTGTCCCTGTTCCGCAACGCGATCTTCGCCCGAGGCGTGGCGGTCGGCGGGATGATGGCCTTCGCCATGCTGGGATCGACGGTGTTCCTGCCGCTCTACTTCCAGTTGGTGCTCGGCATGGACCCGGCCGCCGCCGGGGCGATGATGCTGCCGCAGGTCGCGGGCATGGTGCTGACCTCCATCGTCGGGGGCCGCGTCGTTTCGCGCTTGGGGCGCAACAAGCCCTTCCTGCTGGCGGGCCTGGGGCTGGAAGCGGCGGCGCTGGCCAGCCTCGCCGCCTTCGCCTTCGTGGCTGCTTCCCCAAGCGTTTTCCTGGTCTCGATGGGCGCGCTCGGCATGGGAATGGGCATGGGGATGCCCAACCTGACCACGGCCGTGCAGAACGCCGTGGCGCACCGGGAACTGGGGGCGGCCACGGGCGCGATGACCTTCGCCCGGTCATTGGGCGGCGCGCTCGGCGTCGCGGCGTCAGGCGCAATCATGTCGGCGCGCCTTGCGGCCGCGTTCGGGGGAGCGGGCGGCGCGGTCAACGCGGCTGGCCTGGCCGAGCGCGGCACGCAGGCCTTGTCCCGGCTCGCCCCGGCCCAGCAGGCCGGGATCAGCGACGCCTACCGCGCAGCGCTGACGGGATGCTTCCTGCTGAGCGCCGTGGTGATGGCCGCCGCCCTCGTCCTGGTGCTCGGCCTGCCGGAACTGATGCTGCGCAACGAGATCGAGGAAACCTCGGCGGCGTAGCGCAAGGTCATGCCAACCCGGCTGCACCGCGGTCGGCCCCCGCATCCCCCCGGGCACTGCGCGCGGAGGGCCGGGCCGTCAGGAACCGCTGCATCCGCGCCAGCTCGGCGTCGAGGGCACGGCGGAAACCGCGGCCTTGCGGAGCGTGCCGGGCGTAGCCCATCGCCGCGTGCATCGTTCCCGCAGCGAGCATGACATTGGCCCAGCCGATGACCTCGGCGCCCCACAGCAGGGGCATCGCGTAGTAGCCGAACCTCCGCTGCGCGGGGGGCGTGTAGGCCTCGAACCGATAGGCCCAGCCCCACAGGTGCTCGAAGCGGCGCCGGTCCCAAATGACGGGGTCGAATGGCGCCAGCAGGCGGACATCCCGCGGCGCCGGGCGGTGGCGCCAGCCGCTGTCGAGGGCCGGCCAAAGATAGCTCTCGCCGTCGATCTCCTCCCGTTCCAGCTCCCCGGCCTTGAGCGCCGCCGCGACCACCGGCGCCAGCGGACCGAGGCCCGGGTTGCGCCGCGCCATCAGCGACAGCGCGCCGCGTAGGCTGACCATGGAGACCGGGGCCAGGATGCGGGCGACCAGCATGACCAGTTCGCGCGCGCGCCCTGCCGCTTCGGCCGCGGGCGGCGAGGCAGGCGCCGCTTCGTAGATGCGGATGCCGTCTCGCCGCCGGTCCACGCGAAGCAGCCCGTAGTGGTGCAGGTGTTCCAGCGCCCGGGTGGTCGCTTTCGAAAAGCCGCCCCAGCCGTTCAGCGCCCGGTCGCGGCCGAACCGCTGTTCCAGGTCCCTCGGGTGGGTGGGGCCGCGTGCCCGCACGAAGGCCAGCACCTCCGCCGCAAGCCCGGCCGGCACGTGCGCCCCATCCTCGCCGCCCGGGTCGGGACGGGGATGGAGCAACCGCGCGGTTTCGCCGGGCATGAAGCCGTAGGCGTACAAGAAATCCTCTTCCAGTTTCAGCCGCGCAAAGCTGCGCTCCAGGTCTCCGGCGCGATAGCCGCTGACCCGGTGCCGCAGGATGAGGTCCTGCGCACGGGCAGGCGCGCGGATCGGGTCCGCCTGGACGAAGCCAAGCGTGCCCACGGCGTCGGCGAGGCTGGTGGGCGCGAACAGCGTCGCCATGCGCGCCTGTGTCCGGAGGCGGCCAAGGGCCGTGGCGGTGGTCATGGCTGCCAGCCAAGGTGGCAGACAGGGCGGCGGTCGGCAACGGAGCGGCGACCCGTCGTGGCATGTGCAGGCTTGGGAACCACCCCGTCCCTGCTCAGAGCGCCGGCTGCGGCGCCCTTCTGTCCTGCAAGCGCCAGACATACCAGCACACGAAGGCGACCGGCACGCCGATCAGGGAAGTCGCAACGAAGAACCATTCGAAGCTCAAATGCTCGATAATGAAGCCCGAAGCGCCGGCGAGCAGGCTGCCGGGCAAGGCGCACAGCGAGGTCAGCAGCGCATACTGGCTGGCCGCGTGCTCCGTCGCGGTCAGGGTGGACATGTAGGTGATGAGCACGATGGAGGCGAAGGCGTAGGCGAAGCTGTCGATGCTGACGGCCACGGCAAAGGTCCAGAACCCGCCCCCGCCATGGTCCCCGTGCACGGCGAGGTAGGCCAGGCTCAGGTGCGAGGCGGAGCCGAACACGGTGCCGACGATCAGGCTTGCCATCATTCCGATCCGCGGGACGACGTAGCTCGCGAGGAACGTGCCCCCCAGCGCGACCCAGAAGCCGAACAGCTTGGTGACGGTGGCGATGTCCGTGTTGGAATAGTGCAGGCTCTTGAACAGCGGCAGGGCCATGGCGCTCGACACGTAGCCGGGCATGCGGAACCCGGCCACCATGACGAGCACCGGGACCGCCAGCGGACCCAAGCGCGTGACCAGCTCCCGGATCGGCGCAGCGACGGTCTCGACGAAGCCCGGGCGCTCGGGACGCGCGGCCTTGTCGGACGGCGGCTCGGGCGCCAGCAGGGCCGCGGCCATGCCCGGCGCCATCAGCGCCGCCATGCACAGGTAGGCCGCGCGCCAGCCGACCCGGTCCGCCAGGTAGAGCGCCCCGGCCCCGGCCACCAGGTTGCCCACGCGCCAGCCGATCTCCGCCCAGGACGACATCAGCGCCTGCCGCCCGGCGAGCGCCACGGTGATGCGCCAGCCGTCGATCACCACGTCCTGCGTCGCCCCGGCGAAGCCGAGCGCCAAGGAAAACACGACCGTCCAGGCCAGCCAATGCGCCGGGTCGCCGAAGGCGATCCCCGCCAGCGCCAGCGCCACCCCGATCTGCGACACGACGATCCAGCCGCGCCGCCGCCCCAGCAGGCGGCTGAACACCGGCGTGTCGAAGCGGTCGAGAAAGGGCGCCCACACGAACTTGAACTTGTAGGCAAGCGTCAGCTCGCTCATCAGGCCGAGAATGCCGATCGGAACCCGGGCCTCCGACAGCCACGCCGACTGCGTGACATAGACGAGCAGGAACGGCATGCCCGAACTGAAGCCGAGGCCCAGCATCGCCGGGATGCGCCTGTCGGAGAACAGGTGGCGCAGGGACGGCTTCCCCGCTGCTTCCGGCGTCGCTGCACCCTGCATGCCTGGCCCTTTCCGAAGCCGCTTCACGTTTGGCGCCCGAAGCTAAGTGGGCGCGGCCGTGTGTCAATCGGGACTGCGGGCATCCCGGGCCGCGCCGGCCCGGCCTTGGACGCCCGCCTTGGCCCCGCCGCGGCCTTCAACTATGATCCATCCGCCATGCTGCCGCCGCGACAGTGACCCCGGCCTTTTCACTTGCCCACCTCACGGTGCTGGGCCTGCCGCCGCCGGAGGTGGTGCGCGTCGCGGCCCGCACCGGCTACCGGACCGTGGGGCTGCGCCTCCTCCGGGCCACGGACGCGACGCCCGGCTACCCGCTTATGCACGACCCGGCGGCCATGCGCGCAACCAAGGCGGCCATGGCCGAGACCGGCGTCGGCGTGCTCGACATCGAGTTCGTCCGGATCACGCCCGGCATCGACGTGGACGCCTTGGAGCCTTTCTTTGCCGCCGGCGCCGAGCTGGGCGCGCGATACGTGATCACCGCGCCCTACGATCCCGACCACGCACGCCTGGCCGACCGGCTGGGCGTGATCGCCGAACACGCCGCGCGGCATGGCCTCCGCGCCGTGCTGGAGTTCTTTCCATGGACAAGCGTTCCGGACCTGGGGACGGCGGCCACGGTGGTCGAGGCGTCAGGGCGCCCGGACATCGGCATTCTGGTCGATGCGCTGCACTTCAACCGCTCGGCCAGCACGGTCGAGCAATTGGACCGCATCCCGGCACGGCGCCTGCCGTTCATGCACGTGTGCGACGCGCCGGTGCAGGACAGCTACACCATGGAGGAACTGCTGCACGCCGGCCGGGCCGAGCGGCTGCCGCTGGGCGAGGGCGCCATCCCGATCCGGGACATCCTCAAGCACATGCCGCCGGGCACCCCGCTGGCGCTGGAAATGCCGATGACCGCCCTGGCCGCAGCCGAAGGCGCCGAGGCGGTTGCGCTCCGGGTCCGCCGCGCGGCGGAACGCCTGCTGGCGGGCTGACCCGGCTAGGCAGGACCGCCGGCATCCGGTCGAAGATAGCGCAGCACCGCCTCCACCAGCATCGCCCTTTGCAGCGGAGCGTCGTCCGCGGCATCCAGGTCGCGTCCGAAGATCACCCGCCAGGTGTGCCGGTTGGAGACCCGGTAGAAGCATAGGGACGCGATCATCAGGTGCAGGCGCAGCGGGTCCACGCCGTCGCGGAACACGCCCTCCCGCGCGCCGCGCGCCAGCAGGTCGCGCAGGATGTCCAGCACGGCGGAGTTCTGCCGTGCGATGGTAGGCGAGTCGCGGATGTGCTGGGCCTCGTGGATGTTGGCGACCGAGATCAGCCGCACCCAGTCCGGATACCGGGCATGGTAGTCGAAGGTCACTTGGATCAGTTGCCGCATCGCCTCACGCGGAGGCAGGCCCGAAAGTCGCAACGCCCCCTCGATGCGGCGCATCCCGGCATAGACCTCCTCCAGCACGGCGGCGAACAGGCCCTCCTTGCTGCCGAAATGGTAGTAGATCATGGGCTTGGTCGTGCCGGCCCGGGCGACGATGTCGTTCACGTGCGCGCCGCTGTACCCGCGCTCGGCGAACAGAACGTGCGCGGCCTCCAGGATGCTTTGCCGAGTGCGCGCGCTGCCATGGGTCCGAGGTCGCAGCGGCGTGGGATCGTCCAGCATGACAGGCTCCGTTGATGCGATCTCGATTCGCTGCCGGGATCGGCGTTTTCCGCTTTGAAACCTACCGGTAGGTAGATATAAGCCGACGCATCCAGAAGGCGCCAGCAGCGATTGGCCCCAGTTGAGGAACGTGCCATGCTCGATGCCACAAACGTTCAAGCCGCATCCCAGCCTTGCACGAACGGGATGTGCCGCCATGGCTGACCTGCACGCCCCATCGCAGCGCAGCCCGCATCCGCCACAACCCGGCGCCTGACCGGGCAACCACCACGAAACGGAGGACACGAGCATGGACACTGCCGGCACCCACGAGCCGCATGGCAGGCGGCAATCGAAAAAGGCCGCCGCCAGCGGCTGGATCGGCTCCGCGCTGGAGTACTACGACTTCTTCATCTACGCCACGGCGGCGTCGCTGGTCTTTCCGCAGATCTTCTTCCCGTCCACCGATCCCACGGTCGCCATCGTCGCCTCGCTCGCGACCTATGGCGTCGGCTACGTCGCCCGGCCCATCGGCGCTTTCGTGCTCGGCCACTACGGCGACACCCACGGGCGCAAGGGCGTGCTGCTGCTGTGCATGTTCCTGATGGGCTTCTCGACCATGGCGGTGGGCATCCTGCCGACCTACGGGCAGGTGGGCGTGCTGGCCCCGGTGCTGCTGGTCGTGCTGCGGCTGATCCAGGGCTTCGCGGTGGCCGGCGAGATCAGCGGCGCTTCCTCCATGATCCTGGAGCACGCCCCGTTCGGCCGGCGCGGCTTCTTCGCGAGCTTCACCTTGCAAGGCGTGCAGGCCGGGCAGATTCTGGCGGCGGCGGTGTTCCTGCCGCTCGCGCACTTCATGCCGCAGGATGCGTTCAACGCCTGGGGCTGGCGGGTGCCGTTCCTGCTCAGCGCCGTGGTGATCGCCGCCGGCTACATCATCCGGCGCGAGGTCGAAGAAACCCCGGCCTTCTCCGAGGAGGGCGGCGGGCCGCCCAAGGCGCCGATCATCGAGGCGTTCCAACTGAGCGGCGGCGACATGCTGCGGGTCATCTGCATGGCGCTGATGAACGTCATTCCGGTGGTCGCCACCGTGTTCGGCGCAGCCTATGCGGTGCAGCCGGCCTACGGCATCGGCTTCGCCAAGGACATCTACCTGTGGATACCGGTGCTGGGCAACATCCTCGCGGTGTTCATCATCCCGATCGTGGGCAACCTGTCGGACCGGATCGGGCGCCGGCCGCCGGTGATCGTCGGCGCGCTCGGCTCGGGCCTGCTCGCCATCGGCTACCTCTACGCCATCAGCATCGGCAGCGTGCCGCTGGCCATCTTCATGTCGTTGCTGATGTGGGGCGTCGTGTACCAGGGCTACAACGCGGTGTTCCCGAGCTTCTACCCGGAGCTGTTCCAAACGCGCACCCGGGTGTCGGCCATGGCCATCGCGCAGAACGTGGGGACCACCATCACGGCGCTGCTGCCGGCGCTGTTTGCCACCGTGGCGCCGCCGGGCGCGGCCAACATCCCGCTCACGGTGGGGTTGATTACCCTCGGCGTGACGGTGATCGCGGCGCTCGCGGCGCTCAGCGCCCGGGAAACCTACCGGCTGCACCTGAACGACCTCGGCCGCCGCGGCACGGTGCCGGTGCCGAAGCCGGAGTACGACCGGATGCGCCAGCAGACCATGCTGGACGCCGGGCTGGCCCGGCCCTGACCCGGCGCGGGGGGGGGGGGGGGGGGGCGGGCCGGGCGGGGGGGCGGGGGGGGGGGGGGGGG